>JAQTVR010000004.1 GCA_028706995.1 Dehalococcoidales bacterium | reverse complement strand
CTCTTCTGCCTCCTGGCGGGATAAGGTTTCCAGTTTTCCGGTAATCACAAACTCCAGCCCTGCCAGTGGCAATTCTTTTTCTGTTTTATTTATACCTGACGATAATGACACGCCGGCTTTATCTAATTTTTCGATTATGTTTTTATTCTTTTCATTACCAAAATAAGCAAGGACACTGTCCGAAATCTTTGGGCCAATCGTTGGAGTAGATTCCAGGTCATCCTTACTAGCCTTGGCTAAACTAAGAACACTGCCAAATCTGTCAGCCAGCAACTCCGCAGTTTCTTCCCCGACATGCCGTATTCCAAGAGCAAACATAACACTCGGAAGTGGACGCTGCTTGCTCATTTCGATTGACTTGAGCATATTCTCAACGCTCTTTTCAGCCATTCTATCCACTTTTAGCAATTCTTCTTTTTTATCTTTAAGTGAGTATAGATCGGCAAAATCATTTACCAGCCCCTCTCTAAACAGCATAACACTCATTTTCTCACCTATACCGCGAATATCCATAGCCGCACGTGATGCAAAGTGTTCAATATTCAATTGTACCTGTGCCGGGCATGCAGAGTTGGGACAGTAATACATTACTTCGCCTTCAGGCCTGTATATGGGGCTTTTGCATTCAGGGCAGACACCGTTAACCTTGGCCGGCAGGCTGAATTCCCTAGCCCATTCAGGACGCTTGCTGAGAACGGGACCGATTATCTGGGGGATTACATCACCAGCCCGCTGAATGATGATCGTGTCCCCTTTACGGATATCTTTTCTTCTTATATCATCTTCATTATGTAATGTGGCCTGCCTGATAGTCACTCCGCCTATGGATACCGGTTCCAGCACAGCATACGGATTTAACGTTCCTGTTCTTCCGACATTTATTCTTATCTCTTTTAATATCGTATTCCCCTGCATTGCCGGGAATTTATAAGCAATTGCCCATCTCGGCTCTCGTCCTGCATCTCCCAACTGACCCTGTAAATCCAGCTGATCTATCTTGACAACGATGCCATCCGCATCATAAGGCAAACTCTCTCGCTTCTGGTTCCACTCATTATAATATTCCTCTATCTGGTCTATGGAATCTGCCTTCCTGTTATTCAGGTTTATTTTAAAACCAAGTGATTTGAGGTAAGCCAGTGCTTCCCAGTGGGTCTCGGGTAATTTTGCTCCCTCGGCATAACCAAGAAAATAAATAAACATGTCCAGCGGTCGTTTAGCTGTAATACTTGAATCGAGCTGTCGCACCGAACCGGCAGCAGCATTGCGTGGATTGGCAAAAAGTGGCAGTCCTTGAGCGGCACGTTCCTTATTTAACTTGTTGAAACCGGCATGAGGCATAAAGACCTCGCCCCTGACCTCGAGTACGGGAGGTGCTCCGCCGGGCAAAGACAACGGGATACTCTTGATCGTCTTTATATTCTGGGTTATATTTTCACCCCTGCAACCGTCTCCCCGGGTCGCCCCCAGTGTAAATTTGCCGTCGATATAAGTTAAGGATATAGCCAGGCCGTCCATTTTATGTTCGCAAACGAATGTAGGTCTCTGTCCGTCGAGCAGCTTTAATGTACGCTTATACCAGGCTTCCAGATCAGCGTTTGAAAAAACATTCCCGAGAGACAAAAGGAGTAACTTGTGCTCCACTATACCAAAAGCCTCGACAGGTGCCGCCCCAACTCTCTGTGTCGGGGAATCAGGAGTTATATATTGCGGATATTCAGCTTCAAGATCACGGAGCTGTTGCATTAAACTATCATATTCGGCATCACTTATCTCCGGGTTATCCAAAACATAGTAGAGATAATTATGGTGGTTGATATCTTCACGGAGGCTTTCTATTTTTGCCTTTATATCATTGTCTTCCATATATGTATTTAAGTATATCAGATTATTCAGGGTTGATTAAATTAAGCGCAGGTATTATCCTATTATTTGATGGAATTAATTGTCGGGCTGGGAAATCCGGGGCAGGGCTATTCGAAAACCCGCCATAATATCGGCTTTATGTGCCTTAAACACTTCGCCCATGAACACGGTATCAACTTCGATAAGAAACAGGCGAATGCCAGGGTCGGACGTGGAGTCGTGGAAGGCATTGACGTTTTCCTTGCCAAGCCTCAAACTTATATGAACCTCAGCGGACAATCGGTAAATCGGTTGATGCATAATCTCAAACTAAAACCCGATGATATTATCGTTATACATGATGATCTTGACCTGCCGCTTGGTAAAGTACGCATAAGATTCGGAGGAAGCTCGGGAGGGCATAAAGGCATCAATTCCATCATACAGCAAATCGGTACACGGGATTTCATCCGGATCAAGATAGGTATCGGAAGACCTGACTCTAACAAATATGATACTTCCAACGAAGATGATATCGTCGATTTTGTTTTGACCGGTTTCTCTCCCGATGAGAAAAAGGAGATAGAATCTTCCATTACTAGGGTTAACGAAGCATTACTCTGCTTGCTTACCGATGGGCTTGAAGCGGCCATGAATAAGTATAATTAGTTTTTGCAGATGCAAAGACTCAAATGTTATAATCCCTTTGACTAAATATGACAGGAAAAAATAGGTTCATTGCTGTTATCGGTGGCTCTAAGGCCTCCGCTCAGGAAATCACACTGGCAGAGGAAGTCGGACGTGAAATAGCTAAAAACAGGGCTTCTTTAATCTGCGGTGGGAAGGGTGGGGTCATGGAGGCTGCCTGCCGTGGCGCTGTTTCGGAAGGCGGTTTAACCATCGGCATTCTACCTGGGGACAACAGGAGCGAAGCCAATGATTACGTACAAATACCCTTAGTAACCGGCATAGGTTATGCCAGGAATATAGCGGTAGTAAAATCATCTCAGGTAGTTATTGCTATTGGCGGCAGCTATGGAACACTTACCGAGATAGGCTATGCTTTGCAAAACGGCATCCCTGTAATAGGACTTGGAACATGGTCGATATCAAAAAACGGAAAAATGTGAATACCTCAATAATTCAAGCGGATAATGCGGCTAATGCCGTGGCTATGGCTCTGGATATGATCAAAGATTAAAACTATATTTTTGGAGAGGGGTTTATAAATTGTCCACCATTAAAAGCATTAAAGCCAGAGAGATACTTGATTCCAGGGGTAACCCTACCCTAGAGGTCGAAGTCAGATTAGCCGGCGGGATAGCAGGATGTGCTGCAGTCCCCTCAGGTGCCAGTACCGGCAGATATGAGGCTGTAGAACTGCGCGATGGGGATAGATCAAGGTATAAAGGGCTAGGAGTTCTCAAGGCAGTATCAAATATAAATAATATTATCGCTCCAGCTATAATCGGAATGCCGGCTAGCAACCAGAAAGAAATCGATAACGAACTAATCGACCTTGATGCTACCGATAATAAATCCAACCTGGGCGCCAATGCTATCCTGGGAGTATCACTGGCGGTAGCTCATGCCGCAGCTAAATACATGTATACACCGGTATACGAGTATCTAGGCAATGAAAATATCTATAAACTTCCCGTTCCAATGCTTAATATATTGAATGGCGGGAAGCATGCCTCTAATTCGACCGACCTTCAGGAGTTCATGGTAGTCCCTGCCGGCGCCGATACTTTCTCTCATGCCCTGCAAATGGGCGTAGAGGTATATCACAATCTTAAATCGGTGCTTAAGAGTAAAGGCTTGAATACCAATGTGGGCGATGAAGGCGGATTTGCCCCTTCGCTATCGTCGAACAACCAGGCAGTCGAATATATAATCCAGGCAATTGAAAAAGCCGGTTATAAACCGGGGAAAGATTGTTTCATTGCACTCGACCCGGCAGCCAGCGAATATTATGAAGACGGGAAATACCATCTTACACGTGAAGGTAAGGTCTTAACAAGCAGAGAAATGGTTGAATATTATGTAAACTGGGTTAATACATACCCTATTATTAGTATCGAAGATGGCATGGCCGAAGATGACTGGGAAGGATGGAAGCTGCTGACTAAGAAAATCGGCGATAGAGTGCAACTTGTGGGAGACGACCTGTACGTCACCAATATAAATCGGCTGGCTAAAGGTATCGAGATCGAGGCTTCTAACTCTATCCTGATAAAACTGAATCAAATAGGCACACTCACGGAAACGATATCGGCTATAGAAATGGCACACAGGGCAGGCTGGACAGCCGTTGTCAGTCACCGTTCCGGTGAAACGGAAGATACCACTATAGCCGATCTGACTGTTGGATTAAATACCGGACAGATAAAAACCGGCGCTCCCTGCCGTTCCGAACGTACCGCTAAGTATAACCGGCTTCTTAAAATAGAGGCCGAACTCGGAAACAGGGCAGTATTTGCCGGAAAACAGGCGTTCTCTAATCTAAAGAGATAGATCAATGAATGAAGAATTAGCACACGTACCACGGCAAATCAGCAAATGGCTCTGCCACAAGCTGCTGTGTTTCTCCGATTATATTAATAATTACACACAAAATAACGGTTCACGCTGTTATATAGAACTCTTTGCCGGAAGAGGGTTATATTACTGTAAAAAAACTGATTGTTCAATTGATGGCACTGAGATCATAGCTTTGAAGGATACCTTTTCCAGATGTATTTATATTGTTAACAGTCCTGAAGAAGCCAAAGCCCTTAATCAAATAACAAAACAATATGAGAAAATCAACCATGTAATAAATGGTAACTGTATTAACGATAAAGTTATAAGAGAGGCGTTCAACCTCATTCCACGTTCAGAAGCCGGTTTTGCGTTGGTCGATCCTCCCGGTTATAAGAGGCTTCGATGGTCGGTAATTAAAAACCTCGCCTTGCACGGATTGGATTGGAGAGGTCACAAGATGGATTTATTGATAATCTTCCCATTGGAAATGGCGCTTTTAAGGAACCTGACGCGTACTGATTGTGAGACATCCATAAACAGATTGTATGGCAATACGGAATGGCAGCATATACGACAGGAACTAATGGATAACAGTATTGAACATGATAAAGCAGGGAAAGATTTGATAGCCTTATTTAAAGATGGATTAAAGAAGTTGGGGTATAGGTATATCGACGACACGCAACCAGCACGCTTTTCCAACCCGCCGAACTACCATATTATCTGGGCGAGCGATACCAGCAATAAATCGAAGGTAATAAATAATGTCTGGAACAAACCCAGATACCTGCCCTGCGAGCTATTCGCAAACAATGTAAAAGAGTAATTTTTATATGAAGAAAATAGGCATCACCACTACTGTCCCCATAGAGGTCTTACTGGCTGGCGGTTATCAACCTGTCGACCTGAATAATGTATTTATAAGTGATCCCAATCCTGAACACCTGGTACGAATTGCCGAAAAGGATGGTTTCCCTCTCAATTGCTGTAGCTGGATCAAAGGAATATATGGCGTTTGCCTTGAATCGGATATCGATACCGTTATGTGCGTTACAAACGGTGATTGTTCCAATACGGTTATGCTCATGGAAGTCTTAAAACATAAAGGTTTCAAAACGATCCCGTTTGCATATCCGGAACAACCGGATATCCATAATATGCAACAAACACTTGAAGACCTTGCTAATACACTTGAAACGACAATGGCAGCAGCCGAAGAGGTCAGGCGACAATTTGAATCCTGCCGTAAACTGGCCGATAAACTCGACAGGCTAACCTGGGAGGGAAATAGGATCAGTGGTTTTGAAAATCACCTGTGGCTGGTATCGGCTTCGGATTTCAATAGCGACCATATTGGATTTTGTAAACAATTGAAAGAATTAATCGATGAAGTTGAAAAACGTAATTGCTATCCAGAAAATATGCTGCGCCTGGCTTATATCGGAGTACCTTCCGTCTATGGCAAAGACCTCTATCGTTTTACTGAAAATAACGGGGCACGAGTAGTATTTAATGAGGTGCAGAGGCAATTCGCTATGCCCAAAGCGGTAAATTCAGTGGCAGAACAATACTGCAATTATACCTATCCGTTTTCTATATACAACCGTATAGATGATATAAATAATGAACTTGAAAAACGCCGCATTGATGGCATTATCCATTACGTTCAGGCTTTCTGTTACAGGGGAATCGGTGATATTATATTTAGGGACAAATTTAATTTGCCCATATTGACACTTGAGGGTAATGACAATTTTTATCTGACCCGGCATATAGAAACACGCATAGAGGCCTTTATAGATATGCTGAAGCGCAACCCTAAAAAATAAAACAGGAGGGATCAATAATGACACGTATCGGTATCAACGGATTCGGAAGAATTGGCAGGTTAACGCTCAGGACGATCAGTCAGTATCATCGCAGTGACATGCAAGTTGTCGCTATTAATGATCTGACGGATGCAAAAACAAATGCTCACTTATTTAAATGGGATAGCACTTATGGGGTCTATTCCGGAGACGTACAGGCTGATAATAACATCATTACCGTCGATGGCAAAGATATAAAAGTACTTTGCGAGAGAGATCCGGGTAGGATTACGTGGTCGGATTATGATGTGGATATCGTTATTGAATCCACCGGAATTTTCACTGACGCCACTAAAGCTATTGCTCACAAGCAGGGCAGTGTTAGGAAGGTAATAATCTCAGCGCCGGCTAAAAACGAGGATATCACGATCATACTGGGAGTTAATGAAGAAAAGTATCAACCGGATAAGCACCATGTAATTTCTAATGCCTCGTGCACCACCAATTGTTTAGCACCGGTAGCCAAAGTGTTACACCAAAACTTTGGAATAGTAAAAGGATTGATGACCACCATTCATTCCTATACTAATGATCAGAGACTTCAGGATATGTACCACAAGGATTTGCGCCGTGCCCGTGCTGCTGCGGAAAATATGGTCCCCACTACTACCGGAGCTGCCTATGCCATCGGTCTGGTTTTACCGGAACTTAAAGGTAAGCTACATGGAATGGCTTTAAGAGTTCCGACTCCAACGGTTTCCATAGTGGACCTGGTTGCAGACCTCGAAAAAGAAGCCACTGCTGAGGAAATTAATAATGCGTTCAAAGCTGCTTCCGAAGGGAAATTAAAAGGAATACTCGGCTACTGCCAGGACCCTCTGGTTAGCTCTGATTTCAAAGGCTCTCCCTTAAGTTCCATCATCGATGCCCCTAATACTATGGTCATAGGTGGAAATATGGTCAAGGTGATGTCCTGGTATGATAATGAGTGGGGTTACTGCTGCAGGTTAGCAGACCTTGCCGCCTTCGTTGCTAAAAACGGATAGACATCACCAGTCTATAAGATGATATGTATTTAACCTGTGGGAACACTTGCTGGAATCAGTCTTTGAAAAGGACTATCCCTGAGCGACTACCATTTCTATGGCTTTGCTCCATCCCTCAGGCCCCACTCCCTTTACCCTGCAAAGACCACTAATATTCAGCTTCTGCCAGCGTTTGTCTGCCCCTTGAACAAGCATCCGGTAATTGACCTGTGAAAGCAGCGGCAAATCATTTATATTATTACCAATTCCAAATGACATTACATTCCCATAATTCATTTTATATAATTCAAGAATGATCTTGACAGCTTTCCCCTTATCGTTGCCACCGGTAACTTCATAAAATCTGCCGCCAAATGTGCACAGCAACCCCGCTTTCTTAATTTCATCGAACACTACATCTACTGCTTTTTTATTACCTTTAACTGTTATCGTCTCACTATATTCCCTCTGCTTAGCCAGTGCCGCCATTTTCAAGCCAAGCCCTGTCTCTTTGGCAACTTCTTCAATGGTCATATCTCCAAAACTGTTAATAAGTATACCCCCAAGACTGGCATTTGCTTCTATTTGACAATAAGCAGCTTCCAGAGCCATGCTCAACCTGTGCCGCAGTTCCTGATACGCAATCCCAAACTCAATAACCATGTAATCAGAAATGATTTTATCATAAGAAAACGGCAGTCTGAAGTAATCCTTCGGAACATAAACGGCTCCTCCATTTTCTACGATGAATGGGGTATTTATACCAAGTTCTTCGCGATATACCTCCTGCTCGAACCTGGTTTTTGAGGAACAAAAAACAATCGGAATTCCCAATCCCTGCAGTTTCCTTATTGCGTCTAACGCCAGGCTATATGAATAGTTCTGTGAATCTAATAACGTCCCGTCCAGATCCGTAATTACTACTTTATTGTTCGCGTCCGTTTTTTTATTCCGAGCAACTGCAATCCTGAATATAGAATTATCCGGCACTATGATTCTGGGCATAATACTTTCCATATTATCGGCAAATACAGGTAGGTTAATATTTTGTGGAGGAGATAAAAGGTGTATATCCGGCACCATTTCGCCTTCTTTCAGGCATTCCATATCCAGTAACTGCTTTTTTATAGCATTCCTCGTTTGCTCTTCGCACAAGGGACTGTGATATATTACCGAAAGGCTGGGGATCAACATTTCCTGGAGAAGATGGTCATCCCCTTTTTCAGCATGAAGATGGGGATTTATTGATTCGGTTTGTAATATTTCCACACCCTTTTCGGGGACGAAATCGTCGGTAGCTTCTAAAATCCCGCTGAAATTCTCTAATATAGAGATAAGCTCCTGCGTCTCCACTGCATAACCGGAGCCGTAAGTAAGTCTCATTGCCAGTTCTAAGCTCATGGCATGCTCACCCGCATTAGCCGTTTTAATAACTTCGGTCTCGAACCTTCCCTTGGTAGAAAGAAGAGCGTTAACAAAACGATTGCTTATCTCTGAAACACGCCCCCATTTCTTAAAATAAAGTTCTCCTATCAGTTTGGGTTTATATCGCCATAATATTCGAACCATTGAATACGGAGAATTAACTATGCTGAATCCGGTGGCATAATGCTTAACATACTCCAATACAGCTCCCGGTATATAATTATCAGTATCTATAAAACCCACATATTCCTTACCCATGAGTCTGGACAAAATAATACCGATTATCATCCCTTCGCTTTTACCATTACTAATAAGGCCGTCATCCCCTATAATATCCGGATACCCCGAGAACGAGAAGGCATTAGCCAGATCTGGATCTTTTTGATGCACTACCATTGCCTGACGTTTGGTAACATTGCAGAAACGGCTTACAATATCCTTCTCATTCTTAAAAATATCCATACTGCTGTTGGAAATAACTATGATTAAACAATCATGTGGAATACCACTCAGTACACTCTCGAAGACCTTCAGATCTTCATTCCTTACCGGCAATACGATTGCCATTTTTTGTTCGATATCTGCGATGGCTTCACGGCTTATACGACGTGTTCCGGCGCTGTCTTTTGCCAGATTCCCCATATCCGAGCCGGAATCCAGTTCAAGACAGCGGCAGACGTCATGAATTTTAACAGGACCGATATGGTCGGCCTGCCTGATAAATTCGTAACGCATAACTCTTCCCTCCCGTCATTATTATTAACTTGGCGGAGATACGACCAATGGAGCTAAAACAAAAGTGTCGTCCCCATTCGGAGAAATAACCTTGCAATATGTTTTCCAAAGGTTTTCATAATTCCCCTTAAGATTAAAATCGTATTCACTGAGATACCATAAATTCACGAGCCCATGAATAATACTGAATAATAGCGTAGCCGCCGACTGGGTATCCAAATTCTGCCTGAATTCACCCTTTTTAACACCATCTTCAAGTAATATTTGTAATTCAGCGATATATTGGTGTAATATATTAGAAGTTTTCGAATTTAAGGCCTTATCCCCTAAACTTATTACCTCTGCAATAACCTGAAAAGGAATTCCTTGCCGCTGTTCTATTTCTGAGATATGCTTCTGCAATATATTATATAGCTTTTTATTCATGTCAGGATGATTCTCCATCTCCCTAACTTCAGCTATGAGACTATCTCCAATACTATCTATCAATAAACAAAATATGTCTCGCTTATGATTGAAATGGCGATAAATGGCTGCCTCGAAGATTCCCGCCTCTCTGGCAATTCCTTTAATTGTTACGTACTCGCTGCCTTTTGCTTGTGATCAGTTTCCTGGCTGCTTCAATTATCTGTTGCCGCCTGATTACACTTGGCTCCTTATTTCTAGACATTAGATCACCCCTTGAGAATTGTATTAAGTAGCACTGGAGAAAATACGATTGTATAACAGCGGATGTTAGTTTATCTTTACTTACAATATATTATTTAATTCCAGTTTGTCAAGACATACTTTCATGAGACAAAAAAGTTTTATTTAAGTAATATCAATTTCCTATTTCCATAGACAGAAATTATTTATTATTGACTAGAAAATATTAAATTATGTCGAATTAATAAATGCCATGTTATTCAGCTTTAAGGAATATTGACAATCTCAATAAAGTGTGGTTAAAATAGCACACCATTCTAACGAATAAATTGGGAGGATATTAAATGAAATTAGTGGTTATTGGTTTCGGGCAGTGTGGTAGCCGTATCGCCGACGAATTTGCCCGCTTAAATAAAAGAGCTATTAGCAGCCGGGGAATAGAAATAATCCCCGGTATTTTCGCGGTTAATACCGATGCTGCCGATCTGAGCGGTCTATCAACCATCAAAGCTGATTACCAGCATAGAATACTTATAGGTGGACGTAAAACCGGCGGGCACGGTGTCGGCAAGATTAACGAGCTGGGCGCCGAAGTAGCCAGAGAAGACGCGGATAAAATCGTCGATGCCCTAAGAACCACCAAGCGCTTTTATGATACTGACGGGTTCTTGCTGGTTGCCAGTGCCGCAGGTGGTACCGGATCAGGTGCGATTCCCATAATTGCTCAGCACATAAAAGAACGCTACGTGGATAAGCCTTTATATGCCCTGATCGTTCTGCCTTTTGAACACGAAGAGGAAAACGAAGAGCGTACCGTCTATAACACCGCCGTTTGTTTAAAATCCATTTACTCCGTAGCTGATGCAGTAATACTAGTCGATAACCAGAGATACGTCAGAAAAGATTTCTCTTTAAAAAATAACCTTGATAAGATAAACGCACTTATTGCTGCCCCATTCTATAACCTGCTCTGCGCCGGTGAAGAAAAGAAAGCCGCCCATGTCGGCGCTAAAACATTAGACGCTGGCGATATAATCCAAACCCTGCTCGGCTGGACGGTTATTGGTTATGGAGAATCGAAAATAGACCGCTTTACGTTATTTGGTTCGTCAGGAAGTTTCAGGAATAAAAGCAGCCAGACTCATAAAGCCGTACAGGCTATGGATGAAGCAATTAGCGAAATATCCACCCGCTGCAATCCCAAAGATGCCAGCAGGGCTATGTACCTGATAACAGCGCCCGCCAAACAAATAAACATGGATATGGTTAAAGAGATGGGCGACTGGATGAGGGACATAGCGCCTAACGCTATTATTCGCAATGGTGATTATCCCAGAGACGGAACCAATATGAGTGTCACAGTTATACTGTCCGAGCTGAGCGATGTAGAAAAAGTCAGGAAATACTACAATGCCTCGACAGACCTCGTACCTATTATAAAACAGAGACAAAAGGAAGTTGCCTGCAAGTTGCAAACTATAGAAGATTTGGGGAAAGACATCCCAACTCTCTTATAATTATCCTGGTAATCTATTTTCAGAATTAACAAAAACCCCTCTTTAATGAGGGGGTTTTTGTTAATATATAAATGCAAAATAATAATCTTCACTAGCCAGTGTTTTCTTTGGAAATAATGCTGCATAGGGTATAATAAGGGTACAAAAATATGGAGTCTCAAGTTTTTTATCGCAAATGGCGTCCGCAAACTCTAGGCGATGTCGCCGGGCAAGAGCATGTGACCCAAACGCTGTTAAATGCTCTGAACAGCGGGCATGTATCTCATGCCTATCTTTTTTGTGGCCCTAGAGGCACTGGTAAAACCAGTACCGGGCGTATTCTTGCCAAGGCAGTAAACTGCACCGGTAACGGTAAAGGCGAACCCTGTAATACCTGTGATATGTGCCTTGCGATAACCGAAGGCAGGGCTATGGATGTGATTGAAATTGACGCCGCCAGCAACCGTGGGATAGATGAAATACGTGAATTACGCGAACGTGTCAACTATGCCCCAGGGAAAGCCAACTATAAGGTTTATATCATTGATGAATTCCACATGCTCACGAAAGAAGCATCCAATGCCCTCCTTAAGACACTCGAGGAGCCACCGTCATGCGTTATATTTATACTGGCAACCACAGAGGTTCATAAGGTCCTACCTACTATTATGTCAAGATGCCAGCGTTTCGATTTTCGCCGTATTAGCCAGAACGATATGATGCAAAAATTGCAACAAATATGCAAGAGTGAAGGTATAAAAATAAAAGAAGAGGCGCTTAATCTTATCGCCAGGAATTCTACCGGTAGCTTAAGAGACGCAGAGAATCTCATGGAAAAGCTCTTTACCTATTATGGACCGAGTGTTAGTTTGAAACAGGTACAGTCTGTACTGGGAATTACGGGAGATGAACGGGCAAAAGAACTGGTAGAACATATTGTAAACGGTGATTTACCTGCCGGTATTAAAACAATCAACTCTGTGAATAATGACGGATTTGACCTTAAACAATTCAACCGTGAAATTGTGAAGTATCTTAGAGGATTACTATTGATAAGAAATGGTTACCAGAAAGACCTTGACTTCACTACAGAGGAGATAGCCGCGTTAACGGACCTTGCAAACATGATTTCAACAGAACAAGTTCTAAAAGCAATTAAACTATTTGGGAAACTGGAACTCAATTTAGATAACTACTCTACCCTGCCGCTAGAACTGGCTCTTGTCGATTGTTCACTCTCCTCAAGTGAAGGGATTAAAAATGCTGTTCAAACTCCTCAATTTAAATCTGATGTAATAGTACAGGCTAAGACTAATATAATTACATCTAATAAGGATAAAAAACATAAACCTGAATTGGAACCTGAGCCGGAAGAAGAATTAAAACCGGTTATATTTGATCCTAAACCTGTAGAAACAGAAACACACACATCTTATAAACACGTCACAAAGGAATTCTGTAACAATCTGGAACAACTCAACACGAACTGGAAAACCATCATTGAGCATGCCCCGGATAGCTTTAAAAGATCTCCAGCCCTGGCAATCCTGAGAAGCGCCGGTGTCAAACCGGTAGCCTTTAATGATAATACCGTGGTCCTTTCCTTTAGATTTCCCGTTCATAAGGATAAAATAGAAGAAACAGAAAATAATAAAATAGCCGCAAAAATAATCGGTAATTTCATTGGCCATCCCTGTGAGGTCCGTTGCATTTACGAACCCGAGGAAAATCACCTGGTGCGTGAAATACAAAGATTTGGCGGGCAAATTGTCGAAGTGGAGGAAAAATGAACCTATCTATGATGAAACAGGCAATGGAATTAAAATCCAACCTGGACAAAGCCCAGAAAGAACTGGAAAAATTGACTGTTGAGGCTGAAGCCGGAAACGGGGCGGTAAAAGTAACCGCCAACGGTAAGCAAAAAGTATTATCTATTAAAATAGCACCCGAAGCAGTGGAAACAGGTAAAGTCGCCAACCTCGAAAAACTGGTATTTAAAGCAGTGACCGATGCACTGGAAAAATCAAAGAAATTGGCTGAAGAGAAACTTAAAAAATTAACCGGCGGCATGAAAATTCCAGGAATAACCGACTAAAGAAAGAGAACTAAATTGGAAGTAAATGTATCCAATACTGCTGATTCGGTAAACAGGCTTATACAAGAGTTTGCCAAACTGCCAGGCATCGGGCCTAAAAGTGCTCAGCGGTTAACTTATCATTTGCTGCGCGCGCCCAAGGAGCAGGTTTTAGCTCTGGCAGAGGCTATGGAGTCTCTAAAAAATAATACCCGTCTCTGCTCCGCCTGTTTTAATATTGCTGACGCAGATTTCTGCCCTATTTGCCGCAATAACTTACGTGATATCACAAGTATATGCGTTGTCGAGCAGCCACAAGATATTCTGGCACTGGAACACTCCGGTATATACAAAGGGTTATATCATGTGCTTCATGGTGCTATATCACCTACCGATGGTATTGGTGTCAATGATATAAAAATTGATGAGCTTATCGAGCGGCTAAAAAATGCAAAAGTGGACGAGGTCATTCTTGCTACTAATCCTACGCTGGAGGGGGAGCAGACAGCCATGTACATTAGTAAGATCATTGCACCAATAGGAATTAAGGTAACCCGCCTCGCCAGGGGACTGCCCTTCGGTACCGAACTTGAATATGCCGACGATGTTACTTTATCCCGCGCCATTGAAGGTAGGCAGGAATTTAAGTAATACGTTCTCAATATTCAATTTATTTAAATATATTGAAAAGACTGGTATTCTCGCCTGATAACGAATAGGTTTAACTGTCATTTACCCGCAAGGGAAGAATACAATGGATGATATTAAGTACGATGATTTCGACAAGATAGATATACGTGTGGGTAGAAGAGCGCCAGGTGGATAGCCTCTAATGATATACGAGAGCTTACCAGTGACCCAGTTCAGAAGCGGTTATACTTTAAATGTAAATAATATGTCAGAGCCACGAAATTATAAGACCGAAGCTATAATTATAAAAAAAACCAAACTGGGTGAAGCGGATAGGATACTTACTCTTTATACACCCCGTCTTGGTAAAATTCAGGCAGTAGCTAAGAGCATCCGGCAACCTAAAAGCAAGATGTCGGGACACCTGGAACTGCTTACCTTCAGCATGGTATCGCTTGCCAGAGGGAAAAACCTGGCAACTGTAACCGGCAGTCAGACTATTAACAGCTTCCTGCCCATAAAAAATGACCTCAAGCTAACAGCCTACGCCCTGTATGTTATCGAACTGGTCAATCAATTCACCGGGGAACATATAGAAGACCACGCCTTATTCAAGTTATTACTCGATGTGCTGGAGAAACTTTGCTCCGAAAAGAACAGGGACATGATTCTACGTTACTTCGAAGTTAAACTTTTGGATAATGTAGGTTACCGACCCCAGCTACGACAATGTGTTTCGTGCAGAGCACAATTGAAACCGACTATTAATTCCTTTTGCCCCGGCGCAGGGGGAATGCTCTGTCCAGATTGCAAACACATCAATCATTTTTGCTATCCCATTTCAGTTAATGCAGTAAAAATCCTAAGATTGTTGCAAGGATGTAATTATAACACCATCAGCCGCCTAAAAATAAACACTGAACTTGACCTGGAAATAGAACGCCTGTTAAGAATTTACATTAAATTCTTACTGGAAAAGGAAATAAAATCGGTTTCATGGCTGGATACTATAAAAAAACAGGCTGAAAAAATCCAATAGCTTTACTATAGCCACCGGATAAAATATAATAACTAACATATACTACTCTATCATTATATTTTTGGAGTAATAACCCCTTTATTTTTTATATTCGCATTAAATAAAAAGGATAAATATGGCATCGAGATTAGACGACCTGATCCAGCAAAGATTAGATAAGCTTGAAAGAATAAGGAGTCTTGGATTAGACCCATATCCCCGTCGCTACAAGCGAACTCACACGACTGAGCAAGCAATAGTATTATTAAAACAAATAGAAGATACCAGCAAAACGGAAATTATAGAAATCAGTGTCGCTGGACGTATTATGGCTATACGTAAAATGGGAAAAAGCTCATTTATGGATATACAGGATGGGTCCGGGAAAATCCAGTTAATATTCTCCAATACCATCCTGTCCGAAGAAATAGTTTCCGAGCTTTTTAGAGACCTTGATATCGGTGATTTTATCGGCGTTAAGGGTGGCTTGATGCGCACCAGAACGGGTGAACCAACTATCCACGTAGCAGAGTTTACGCTGCTGTCAAAATCACTACTGCCGTTACCGGAAAAGTATCATGGACTTCAGGATGTCGATGCCCGTCACCGCCAGCGTTACCTTGACCTTATCAGCAACCAAGAAGTAAAAGAAACTTTCAGGATACGCAGCCGCATAATCGCCGGAATAAGAAACTACTTGAACAGTCATGGTTTTCTGGAAGTGGAAACCCCGGTACTGCAACCATCCGCCGGAGGCGCTTTAGCCCGCCCGTTCGTTACCCATCACCATTCGCTGGATTGTAATTTTTACCTTCGCATTGCCCTTGAACTCCACCTGAAAAGGTTGATAATCGGCGGTTTCGACAAGGTTTACGAATTGGGACGTATCTTCCGTAACGAAGGGCTTTCCATCAGGCATAACCCTGAATTCACCATGCTTGAAAGCTATCAGGCTTATGCCGACTACCACGATGTCATGGATATGTTAGAAGACATGGTTTCTTCTGTAATCAGGGAAATCTCCGGCGAATATAAATTTAAATTCGGTGATAACACTATCGACTTTACACCCCCATGGCAAAGGTTAGACTTGCGACAGACGATAATAGAATACAGCGGGATTGATTTCATGCAGTTCCCCGATGTCATATCTCTACGGAATGAAATGCAAAAGCTTAATATAGAAGTAGCCCCTGTAAGGGATAGGGGGCGGCTTATAGATGAACTCCTTTCTACCTTTGTGGAACCTCATCTTATACAGCCAACCATACTATATGATTATCCGCTGGATATGTCCCCCCTTGCCAAAAAGAAGCCAGGTTATGATAATATAGTAGAGCGTTTTGAAGCCTATGTTTGCGGAATGGAGCTTGCCAATGCCTTTTCTGAACTTAACGACCCGATAGATCAACGACAGAGATTTGTTAACCAACAGAGAAGTCGTGGAAGATATGAAGAACAAGAGGTTATCGATGAAGACTTCCTTACGGCAATGGCTTATGGAATGCCGCCTACCGGCGGTCTGGGTGTTGGTATCGATAGACTTGTGATGCTTCTTACCAACCAGCAATCTATACGAGAAGTTATCTTATTTCCTCAACTCAGGGAGAAGGAATAAAATATGTTAGACCTTAAGTTTATCAGAGAAAATACCGATATTGTTCGTCAGGCAATAGTCAATCGCCATGATAAAGCTCCGATTGACGAAATTATCAGTTTGGATGTCGCGAAAAGACAAAAAATGGCTATAGTTGAAAGGTTAAGATGTGAACGTAAAGGGCTGGCAAAAAAACAGGGCACTGAGTCGGCAGAAAGGGGGCGAGAACTTAGGGACAGTATAAAAATCTTTGAAGATGAACTCAGGGAAATCGATAGCCGGCTTGAAGACCTGCTGTTGCGTGTCCCTAACATCCCACAGGATTCTGTTCCCATCGGCAAAAGTGAAGATGATAATATTATTATAAGCACCTGTGGCGAACCCCGAAAATTCGATTTTAAACCGGCTCCACACTGGGAAATCGGTGAGAAGTTGGGAATTATTGATTTTGAAAGAGGCGTTAAACTATCGGGAACCCGGTTTTATGTACTCAAGGGACTTGGTTCACGACTGCAAAGGTCACTGATAAACTTTATGCTCAATTTGCATACCGAAGATCACGGTTATTATGAAGCGTATCTTCCTTATATGGTCAAAAAAGAATGCCTGATAGGTTCGAGTAACCTTCCTAAGTTCGCCGATAATCTGTATCGCGACATTGAGGAGGATTTATGGCTGGTTCCCACGGCTGAAGTACCTCTAACTAATTTGCATAGAGATGAAGTGATACTGCCCGGTGTTCTCCCCATATATTATGTCGCCTATACGGCCTGTTTCAGGCGTGAAAAGATGTCGGCAGGCAAAGATACCCGCGGTATAAAAAGAGGGCATCAGTTCGACAAAGTTGAAATGTACAAGTTTACCGAGCCCGGAAACTCCAACGATGAACTGGAAAGGATGGTAGATAATGCCGTGGATATCTGTCGTAAATTAGAGATACCCTACCGTATTAAAAAACTGTGCACTGCTGATCTCAGTTTTGCTTCGACCAAGACCTATGACATCGAAATGTGGGCTCCGGGTTGTAGTGAATGGCTTGAAGTAAGTTCTTGCTCCAACTGTGGGGATTTCCAAGCACGACGGGCGAATATTCGTTATCGCCCTACCCTGGAAAGCAAGCCTCAATTAGTACATACGCTTAACGGTTCCGGACTGGCATTGCCTAGGGTAGTTATTGCCGTTATAGAAAATTACCAGCAAGCCGATGGAAGTATATCGGTTCCTAAAGTTTTACAACCCTATATGGATGTTAAAGTTATTAAATAGTGTTATCCGATTGTTAGATATTCTATAAAAAGAGAGAGGTAAAATGGAAGACAAAAATAATATCGGTAGAAACGAGTTCTGTGATTGTGGGAGTGGCAAAAAGCATAAAAAATGTTGATATACTAAAGCTAAACCCGAAGAGAAAGGGGAAACGGTATTCAATCCTGTCAAGTTAAATAAACAAATAGCATATCTGGGTGATCTAGGAAAAGCACGAGAAGAATTTAGCGATAAGCAGTTAAAACAATTACAGGGCGTAACCGAACAGATCGTTCAGAGCCAGCTCCAGGAAGCGCTGGATAATAATAAAGCCATATCGGTGCCGTAAAGGATGTTCAGCCTGCTGTTCCCAATTCATCCCTGCTTCGTTACAGGAATGTGAAGCCGAAGCCAAACTTTCATCCTTTGTTAACAACTATCAAAAATGGAAAGAAAAAACAGACAAAAATAAGTAATTATTAGAAAACATATTCAAGGCTTTTAATGAAATAAATCTGAATGGTTTGTGCATGCCATTCGTAGTCTATAATATTCTTCAAGACGGATTTTATATCCTTTTGTACCGATATCTTTTTTGTACATTCCAGTAATATTGTTTCATCATTGGCTCCTTAATAGTGCTAATTTATCCTTGATACTGTTAGCAATTTATTCACCTTATGGGTATAATATTATGACTGTGACTGTAATACGGAGGGGTGTCCGAGTGGCCTATGGTGACGGTCTTGAAAACCGTTGTCCTCGCAAGAGGACCGTGGGTTCGAATCCCACCCCCTCCGCCAGTTAGGAAATGAAGTCATTGGCTCGCCCGCTACGCGGGCTCGCCAGCCGATTTTAAGCGCAAATTGGAATTTTTTATCTTTCAAAATGAAGTTCGAGCCGATATTTTTTAGGAATGCTCGGATTTCCGTTTTGTCGCCCTGCGACAAAAGAATTTTGGCTTGGCTACTCAATAAAATCACTTCCCGCATCGGTTCGAGCCAATTATTTCCTGTTTGTTCAAAATCTCTGATTTTCTGCTCAATGTCCAGTTTTTCGTTGAGCATTTTTTGTTTCTTGACTTGATATTCTTCGGGCGTTATTCCTTTGCCGTCAATAAATAAGTCAAGCAGTTTGTCCATTTTTTGCTCAACTTCTACTTTTTGAGCTTGTAGATTTTGAACAAAAACTTTGGTTTCTTCTCTGGCTTGCCCTTTTTCCTTGTCTATCTCGGCAAGCATATTGTTTGCCCAATCGTTAGGAATAGAAACTTTTTGAATAATTATTTTCATCTGTTCAGTAAGATTTTCTTCCCGCAAATATTTTTCATTACAGATTTGCTTTTTCTTGGTGCAACGATAATAATTGTGTCCTTTTTGGGTTTCCGCAGTTATAAGACAACCGCAATTCCCGCATTTCATAAATCCGGAAAAAGCAAATTCGTGCTTTCGCTTCCTTTTTTTCTTGCCCCGATTATTCATTACTTGTTGAACAGAATCAAAAAGTTTCTTGGAAATAATTGGCTCGTGCGTGCCTTGATAAATTTCGCCGTTGAATTTGAAAACGCCGTAGTAAAATGGATTTTTCAGCATTCGTTGGACACAGGAACAGGAAAGAACATTGCCTTTGTAGCTATCAATTCCCGTATCAGCCAAAAACTGCTTAATAGATTTTAAAGTATATTCACCCGTAGCGTACAGCTCAAAACATTTTTTAATAACTGGCGATTTTTCTTTGTCGGTATCAATCGCTTTTGTTTTGTGATTATTGAGATAGCCGAGTGGCGCAAAGCCGGGCCAAATTCCTTTTCGCAGTTTTTGGCGATGCCCTCGTTTGATATTTTCGGAAAGGTTATCAATATAGTATTTGCTTTGGCCAAAGGCAATGTTCATCATGAATTTTCCTTGTGGCGTGCTATCAAACCAAAATGTGGGAAATTTCAAATCTTTTATCTTTCCTGTGTCCAGCAGATAAATTATTTTTCCGCCGTCTATGGAATTACGGGCTAATCTGTCCGGATGCCAAGCCAAAATTCCGCTAGCTTCGCCAGCGCAAATCCGGTCTAACATTTCGCCGAAAACTTTTCGGCCAGGTTCTTTGGCGGTTTGCGCCTCGCATAGCGAGGCGACGATTTCAAGTTTTTCTTTGGCGGCAAATTCTTTTAATTCGGAAATTTGGGATTCAAGACTTAAAACCTGCCGTTCTTCGCTGTCTGTTGATTTTCTCGTGTAGATAAAATATTTCATAATTCTAATAGATTAAAATTCTGAAAAGCACGCTTCTGGCGTTCCGCTTCGCGGAACAAAGGCAAAAAATTTGATTTTGAACCGAAAATCGGCTGGCGAGCCCGCGTAGCGGGCGAGCCAAACTCTTCTTTTACCAACTGGCGGTGTCTGTTTGAAAATATCCGAACTGAAATTGCGTCTGGGCTCGGCGGGCGGAATTCCCCCCAGACCCCCCTTCCGCCCGCCTCGCCTTGAAGCGGAAGCGAAAAAGAAAACCGCCAAAGAACCTGAAAAAATGTCGGCTCGAACTTTATTTTGGCCAGAAGCGTGCTTTTCGAATTTTTATTGATTAAATTCATTTTATTTGGTAGTATAACAATAAAGGTAATAATCTCATTTACCATAATACTACCAAAACTTTACAAGTATGACAAGTGGAAAAACAATCAGTGAAAATATCAAGAAAATGCGAGCTAAACTTGGCTTAACGCAAGACGATTTAGCCAAGAAAGCGGACATTAAATATACGACGCTTACCAAAGTCGAAAGTGGTGTTGTTAATAAGCCAAGCGTTCAAACTATGGCAAAAATTGCCAAAGCCCTTGGCGTTTCAATCGAAGATTTACTATGAAAGACAATTTACAAAAAATTATAGAACAGTTTGTGGACTTTTTAATGCCGGCTCTTACTCCGTATGAGGCATCGCTTTATATTTTCTTTTTGCGTAATTCGCATATTAAAAATAATTCGCCGGAAATCCGAATTGGCAAAAGAACTATTGCAGAAAACATTAGTAGTGTTCGTGCAATAACAACGAATTATGCCCAAGTTACAAAACTTGTAGATGGACTTGAAGGGAAAGGATGTATTAAAATTGGCGATACTAATCGTGACGGAACGCTCTATAACATTTTCCTTCCTGAAGAAATTCCATCGGTGAAAGAAAAACTTGCCATTACAGCAGACCCAGTGGAAGAAGATTTTTTTACAAATCCAGAAAAACGAAAAGAGATTTTTGAGAGAGATAAATACACTTGTTTTTATTGTGGCGAAAAAGTTACCCCTGAAAATTCTACCCTCGATCATTTAGTGCCACAAAGTAAAGACGGAAAACACACGAAAGAAAATCTTAAAACCAGTTGTCTTATTTGTAATAGCATAAAATCAGGTAAAACCTATGAAGAGGCCGCACCCTACTTATTAAAGAGCATTCAAGAACGGAGAAACAAGAAATAAAAATATGGGTGATTTAGAAAAATACCTAAAATACTATTTCTTGGAAGATTATCTTTTTAATGATGTAAGCAAGAATTTTCAAGAACATGGTTATCTCACCCCTGAAGAATTTTTCGCAATTGTAATCTGGAAATCTAATCGAGCAAAAACGAATGTTCGCAGGGGAATTGAAAAAAGCAAAAAAAATATTCGTACAATTACATCGGAAGTATTTCGGGCTAAAACGCCAGAACAGAAATTAGAAGTTCTTACTTTAATCCCCGGCATCGGTATTCCGATGGCTTCCGCAATTTTGACAGTATGCTATCCCGATAATTTTACGGTTGCAGATTATAGGGCTTGTACGGCCCTTAAAGATTTTGGTGAAGAAATAGTCGGAAATCCGACCACAAAAACATCTGTCTATTTTGA
>JAQTVR010000094.1 GCA_028706995.1 Dehalococcoidales bacterium | reverse complement strand
GTACTGATAACGAATATTCCAAAAGCAGATACAATCAATTTACTCTTGGGTTTTATCTCCTTAATACTATCGAATAGTCAATTTGAATAAATAACTACTCTAAGATTATTTTATTTATCTCTAAAGGGGCATTTTACAGGTTAATTCATTCGTGAAATTAATAGGACACCCTATTAGAAATAAGTATTATTTGGGATACAGGCATCATGTAGAGGAACTCAACACATGATATTTTGAAATTCCAACCGGAGTTAAAATTTGCTGTCCCGGGATAGAAAAATTATCTATTTCCGGACTACGGGGTTATCACACATTGGTTTAAATATTAAGTTTAATTTTTATTTTTATCGAACTTATAAAACTCCTTGAATTTATATAGATTATTTCGAAAATAAATCCGGATATTTATTATAAAACCCTATGGAAGGAAAACAGACAAGCTTTAGTTAAATGAAATAAAGCTCAGGCGGTTACTGTATGAAATTATTCTTCGGAGTCGGCAGGTATTTATTGAACTGCAACGAAAGGTTTTCTAGTATCATAACGCGGGCATTGTAACACTTATTTTACAATAATTCAAATTTACAGGATCAATCTATCTATATTTTTTACCAAAAAGATTGAAATTTGTACCTGTATTTATCCTTACCCGGGTTTGACTTTTTTTTGCCTTATCATTTCCATCAGGGCAAGAAGCCCCTGCATAATTTCAAGAGGAGTAGGTGGATTTCCGGGGATCTTAATATCCACAGGCAGAATTTTATCGGCGCCGCCCATCACGGCATAGGTGTCCTTTAGAATACCACCATTACAGGCATCATCCCCGACAGCTATTACAAAACCGGGCTGAGGCATAGCCTCGAAGGTCTTTTTAACAGCCAGTGCCATATTATGTGTAACAGCTCCGGTAATCACGATAATATCGGCATGCCGCGGCGATGCTACGAAGGATATGCCGAATCGCTCTATATCATAATATGGAGTTCCAAGGTTATTCAGCTCGATCTCGGCGGCGTTGTCACTGCCCGAATCCAGTTCTCTTATTGCCAGGCTCCTGCCAAAGACGGCGTCGATATTTTTCTTAAGTTCAATTCCAACCTGGTGAAATTCATCTTGTTCCAGGTCCAGGTCTTTGGCTTTTTTATGTCCTGTGAAGTTGCGTAATAGATTTAACACCATATAAACCTCATGTTATAAATCGTTACCGGCATAAGACAGGTTCATGCTCTTATTTATGACCGGAAAATCCGGGACTATATTGCCTAAAACCGCATGTTCTATTGCCAGCCAGTTGCAAAAGGAAGCGGTGCGCACCTTATAGCGGTCTATCAGCCCGTTCTTTACATATACCCAGTGTATGTTTTGTCCCCTGGGTGCTTCTACGACTGCCAGCGCATAACCATCCTTGTTCAAACAGGGAGTATAGATTTCACTCTGGTGTATTTGCTTGATAATATCCCGGATAATCTCGATGGAATTACAGATTTCGGCTGCCTTTACCTGGAAACGGGACAGGACATCCCCATCCTGCTTTACCGGTATCTCAATTTCCAATCGCGAATAAATCCCGTAAGGGTGATCATGACGGGTATCTATACATGCGCCCGAGGCGCGGGCTACAGGTCCGGTCAGATTCAGAGGGGCTATGAGTTTGTTTGAGACTATACCTGTAGTCTCGAAGCGGTCTATAACCCATGAAGATTCGTCGGCTGTTTTTACAGCCTCTTCGAAGCGCTCAGTAAAAACAACCATGTATTCATTCAAAGCCTTTAATTTATCGAAGGGAATATTCTGTTTCAATCCACCGGGTATAATCATCCCCTTTAAGAAACGCGAGCCTGTGAGGATGGCGTTATAGCGCAGGATCTCTTCTCTCAATATGAACAAAGGGCTGGCGCCGATTGGATAAGCGACATCCACCTGCATACCTGCCATATCACCAAGGTGGGAATAGATGCGTTCCATTTCCAACAATATGGTGCGTATCTCCCACGCTCTTTTAGGCACAGTGCAGTCATTTATATCTTCAATTGCCATGGAAAAAGCCGTGGCATTGCAGGCGCTTTCGTCACCGCTGATGCTCTCGGCAATAGCAACACATTCAACGGGTTTTCTATTTTCCGCCAGTTTCTCCAGCCCGCGGTGCTTGTAGAAATGCCGGATTTCCAGGTTAAAAATGGTTTCTCCCATAACACCGAAACGGAAGTGCCCCGACTCGATGACGCCGGCATGCACCGGGCCTACCGGGATCTGGTACATGCCTTCGCCTTTACATTCTTTGAACACATAGTCTGTGCCCTTCTGCTCTTCCGGTTTAAGCTCGAGAGTCCGATTTTTAAATGATTTAAGCAGGGGATGGAAATCGTCAGGATATGCTTCATGCAGGAACAGCCTGCGGGTATCGAAAGCCCCTTCGAACTCGATGCCGAAGCCGTCTCTTACCTCGCGTTCGAAATAGCAGGCGATAGGAAAGTCCAGGGCGAGGGAGATTGCTTGTTTATCTTTGAGCCTGACTTCCAGGAGTAATAGCTCCGACATGCTGCGGTTTTCAAAGCAATAGAACAGGGTGAATCCGCTGTATGCCTCGAAGTTTTCAACTGCCCATAGTCCGATTAGCTCTGCCCACTGCTGGTTTATAAGAAGTTGCATTGTTTCAGTGAAGGCTTCCTGACCTATACAAACATAACATTCATTGCCATCTTCCTGCCTTAATTGGCATGTGATGTTACGAGCCTCCAGGGTCTGTTTCAGTATAGTTCCCAGCGTGTTCATATTAATTCCTTTTAATAACCCAGGTCTGTCACAATCCCGTTAAGCATGGTTACCAACCCATCCGGTAAATAGACGCCAAGTATTAACAATGCAATGGCAGTAATAATGATTGGCCATCTCATGCTCTGTGGTGTTTGATAGGGTTTTAATTGAACCATATCATCTTTCTGGCTAAATATGCGAACCATATAGTATCCGAAACTGGCAGCCACAAGGAATAACAAAAATAATACGATAAAAAGGAGTGGCATCGAGTAATCGGCCAGTCCTGTCAAAATATTCAACTTAGACAGGAAAATGGGGAATAGGGGCGTACCGATAACAGAGATGCTTCCCAGAATCAATCCCCAGCTTGCTAGGGGTTGCAGTTTGAAGGCGTTTTTAACCTGGAAATATTTATTGCTCTCATACTGGCGGTGGAATATACCGGCACAAAAGAAAAGGAGCGCCTTAGAAAGTGAATGCCCCAGTTTATGAAAAAGTACCCAGAAGATTACCAGCGGTGATGACAAACCGATACCCAGGACTAAAAGCCCCATATGTTCAATGCTGGAGAAGGCGATGAACTTCTTTGTATTGGTCCTTGTAATCAGGCAAAAAGCCGGTACCAGAATACTGATAATGCCGGCTACAATAAGAAAAATCTTTAAGTTATCAGCGATCGTTGTCTGTATCGCAATAGCATTAAGCCGTATTATACCGTAGATGCCTATGTTTAAAATAACACCTGATAATATGGCACTTACCACTGACGGAGCACGCGAGTGAGCGGTAGGCAGCCACGTATGAAAGGGGACCAAACCGCTCTTGGCTCCAAAACCTATAAAAAGCATGATGAATGCCACCCCGAATGCCGTACCGGATAGCGATGGAGCAATCTCTAAAAGCGCATCCCAATTGAGTGAGCCTTCCGTTATGACATCACGGCTTAAAGCGAAGAGTATGATGATTCCAATGAAGGAAAAGAGCATGGCAGTCGAGGCTATAAATATATATTTTAAGGAAGCAATGATATTCTCTTTTGCCTTTAATATGACAATAAGCAATGCCGAAAACAGGGTGGATAGCTCCAGGAAAATCCAGAAAAGGGCGATGTTATTGGCCAGGAAACTGAACATAATTATGGGAAGGAGCAGGTTGAAAGCCCCGTAGAATAGCCTGGTATTATTGCTTTCTATTTCACCCTTGTCTAACAGGTTTCTGACATAACCGCGGGCATAAATGGTAGCCAGTGAAAAGATAACCGTGGCAATGAGTATCTCATATCCTGCCAGCCTATCGATGGCAAAATAACGCCCGTTCATATAATAAACCGGTAGTTCTGCGCTAACCAGTATAGCTATGGTCAGCCCCAGCAGGAAGAACGAATGGATAATGCTGAAGGTATTTAAAACTAGGTCATTGCCCAGAAATCGATTCCTACCGCTGAAAACAAGGATTAATACCAGCAAGATACCGGGGACAGAAAAAGCAAGTAAAGCAATATCGGTCATTTAATCCTCGATCCAGATACCAAACCGGTTCAATTTCTTATGAAACTCCTCCAGACTGGAGTCGATGCCGAATGCCAGCACCGCCGATAGCACAATGATCATCAGGAGGTCGACCACTATAAGAACCTCGATTATAAATGGCATCTCTGCCATGAACAGGCTAAAGAGGAGTACCCCGTTTTCCATAGTGAGATATCCGATAATCTTAGTTATCACCCTTTTGCGGCTGAAGATGACCATCATCCCCATAAATACCAGTGAAACTCCGATGACACCACCCAGCAGGAAGAGACGGTCTTCAAAAAGTGTGCCGGCGAAACTGGTGAAAAAGAAATATACGATAAAAATCAAGACGGCGCTTATTACAATAGAGCTTGACGGACTGAGAAAATTAAATTGGAGGTCTCTTTTTATCGGTATGCGTAAAAGAGCTCTATGCAGGAAAAACGGGATGAAAAGAGTCTTAACAGCCAGTGTCAGTAACGCAATAAACATCAGGTTTAATGTACCGTACTCTATGAACAGGACTATAGCCATTATTGCCATTATGAGAGATTGTATGGCATAAATATTAAACAGGGAAACCAGGGATCTCTGGGTGATTATCAGCGCAGCCGTCCCCAGTATAAAAACAAATAATGCCTGCATTATATCGTTTAAAATAATCGTATCTATCATGATAGTAACTCAAATACTATAGTAACGAACGATAAGAAAAAGGCCACCATGAAAAAATCAGGCAGTCGGAAAAAGCGTATCTTGGCAAAGAGAGATTCGAATATGCCGATCACTACGGCCAGAATGCAGGCTTTAATTATGAAGCTGGCAATAGAGACGAGAATACCCGGGGCGCCGGCATCGGCTGCCAGTCCCCATGGGAAGAGAATAT
>JAQTVR010000093.1 GCA_028706995.1 Dehalococcoidales bacterium | reverse complement strand
CCTATAAAGCACTGGAGTTCGACGGTGATACCGTTAAGAATATGTCTATCCCGGAGCGATTGACCATTGCCAATATGGCCGTGGAAGCCGGAGCCAAGGTCGGACTTTTTGCCAGTGATGAAACAACACGAAAATACTTAAAAGCGCATGATAGGCAGGATCAATATCTACAGCTTTCCGCCGATACCGATGCGGTTTATGAAAGAACCGTTATCATAGATGTTACAAAACTCGAGCCGACAGTATCCAGACCGCATACCGTGGATAATACGGCTTTAGCAAGAAACTTGAAAGGCACAAAAATTGAGCAGGTTGCTATAAGTACCTGCACTAACGGAAGAATCGAGGATTTTGCAATAGCCGCCTCGATTCTAAAAGGAAAGAAACGCCATCCATCGACCAGGTTGACAATTACACCGGCATCCAGGAGCATACTTGTACAGATGATCAAAGCCGGATATGCTGAGATATTCATCGATGCCGGAGCTGTAATCCTGCCGCCTGGTTGCGGTTCATGCCTGGGTTTGCACCAGGGTGTGCTGGGTGACGGTGAATCCTGTCTTTCTACCGCCAACCGCAACTTCAAGGGGCGAATGGGAAATCCGAATGCCTTTATCTACCTGGGCAGCCCGGCTACAGCAGCGGCTACAGCCATAGAGGGTGAAATTACCGACCCCAGAGAGGTGCTTTGATGTTAAAGGGTAAAGCCTTCAAATTCGGCGATAATATATCCACCGACCATATAGTACCGGGACGGCTGGCACATCTCAGAAGCAACCTGCCGGAACTGGCAAAACACGTACTGGAGGACGCCGATCCTACCTTTGCTTCGCGTGTAAAAAGCGGTGATTTTGTCGTCGGCGGCAACAACTTCGGACTGGGTTCCAGCCGTGAACACGCCCCCCTGGTAATAAAAATGTCAGGTGTCAGCGCCATACTGGCTAAATCGGTTGCCCGCATCTTTTTCAGAAATGCCATTAACCTGGGGCTGCCGTTACTGATATGTGATACCGACAGGATAAACGACGGCGATGAACTGGAAATAGATTTAAAACAGGGCACCGTTAAAGATATAACCAACGGCAACGAGCTTTCCTTTCAAAAAATACCCGATGCCATGGTCAGCATCCTTAATGAAGGCGGACTTATGCCCTACATAAAAAAATATGGGGATTTTCAACTGTAAAGCTCAGGAGGCATTTAATTAATGACTAACGCTTATAATATTACGCTCATACCCGGCGACGGTATCGGCCCGGAGATAAGCAAGGCAACCAAGAGGGTACTGGAAGCCACCGGCGTCAGGTTCAACTGGGATATAGTACATGCAGGTATCGAGGTGATGGAGGAATACGGAACTCCCCTCCCCGACCATGTCCTCGAATCCATCCGCAAGAATAAAATTGCCATCAAGGGGCCGATTACCACCCCTGTCGGTTCGGGCTTTCGAAGTGTCAATGTCGCCCTGCGAAAACAGCTCGAGCTTTACGCCTGCGTAAGGCCCTGCAAGAGCTATCAGGGGATTTCGTCTCCTTATAAGGATATCGATATCGTCATCATCAGGGAAAACACCGAGGACCTGTATGCCGGCATCGAATTCGAGAAGGGTAAACCTCAAACTTTAGAGGTGATAAAGTTTCTCTCTGAGAAAAGCGGGACCAATATCAGGGAGGATTCAGGTATCAGCATAAAACCCATCTCCGAAACCGGCAGCCGCCATATCCTGCGTTATGCTTTCGAGTTTGCCCGTGCCGATGAAAGAACTAAGGTAACCGCCATACACAAGGCCAACATAATGAAATTCTCCGATGGGCTTTTCCTGGCAATCGCCAGAGATATGGCAAAGGAATACCCGGATATAGAATTCGAAGACAGGATTGTAGATAATATGACCATGCAACTGATTAAAAACCCGCAGCAATTCAACGTCATCGTCTGCCCTAACCTGTACGGCGATATCCTCTCGGACCTGTGCGCCGGCCTGGTGGGCGGACTTGGAGTAGCACCCGGGGCAAATATCGGCAATGAGTATGCTCTTTTCGAACCGACTCACGGCAGCGCTCCCAGGTACAGGGGATTGAATAAAGTTAACCCGATGGCTATGATGCTCTCGGGTGTAATGATGCTGCGTCATATCGGTGAAGTGGATAATGCACACAGATTGGAACAAGCCATAGCCGATGTTATATACGAGGGTAAAAATGTTACCTATGATTTAAAGATCGATTCGGAAAGAGACCGGGCGGTAGGCACATCGCAGGTAGCTGATGCCGTAATTGAGAAACTGGAGAAAATAAAATAATGAAATCCAGGATAAGCGTTATCGGCGCCGGAAATGTCGGCGCCAGTTTAGCCCAGTGTCTAGCCGTAAAGAATTTTGCCGATATTGTGCTTCTGGATATTGTTGAAGGCTTGCCCCAGGGCAAGGCGCTGGATTTACAGGAATCCGCCCCTGTTATAGGTTTCGATTCTATAATCAAAGGTACTAATAGCTACGAAGATACAGCCAATTCGGATGTAGTTATAGTTACTTCAGGCATCGGCAGAAAACCCGGCATGAGCCGTGACGAACTTATAAAAATCAATTCCGGGATAGTCTCTGAAGTTACCAAAAATATCGTAGAATACTCACCCGGCTGTGTCATCATAATAGTTACCAACCCTGTGGATACCATGACATATTTGGCTTTGAAAACCAGCGGCTTCCCCAGGAACCGCGTGCTTGGACTATCCGGCGTGCTGGATAGCGCCCGCCTTTCCAGCTTTATCGCTTCCGAGTTGAATGTCCCGATGACCGATGTTAACTCGTTCGTCCTGGGAGAACACGGGCAAAACATGGTGGTTATCCCCAGGCTGGCTACAGTCAAGGGAAAGCCTATCACAAAACTTTTGCCGCAAGAGACTATAGATAAGTTAATTAAGCGTACCATAAACGGGGGCGCCGAAATCGTCGGTTTACTCAAAACAGGCAGCGCTTTTTATGCTCCGTCAGCCGCCGCAGCCCGTATGGCAGAGGCTATAATCCTAGATAAGAAAGAAATACTTCCCTGTGCCGCCTATTTACAGGGGGAATATAATATAAGTGACGTTGTTATCGGCGTACCCGTTAAACTGGGTAAAAATGGCATCGAGGAAATAGTTGATTTTAAACTGACAGATGAAGAGCTAACCGCCCTTAAGAATTCCTCGGAGGCTGTCAGAGCGCTTATAAAAACACTGGGGAACATTTAACAAAAATGCGAGAAATAAAGACCGCAAGTATCACCGGCGCCATCTCCGAAATGCTGCAACAGGCAAACTTAGAGCTGGGAGAGGATACCCTCAAAGCCTTAAAGAATGCTCGCACACGTGAAGAATCCCCTCTCGGACAGGAAGCCCTGGATATAATTATAAAAAACGCCTCGATTGCCAGAAATGAAAATATCCCGCTTTGCCAGGATTGCGGCACGGCAATCGTCTTTTTAGAAATAGGACAGGATGTTCATATCACAGGCGGAGACCTCGACGATGCCGTAAACGATGGAGTGAGGCAGGGTTACAAAGAAGGATACCTGCGCAAATCGATAGTTGCTCACCCGTTTTCGGACAGGAAAAACACGGGTGATAATACCCCTGCTGTAATTCATACGAAGATAGTCCCCGGTGATAAGCTTAAAATCAGCGTTATGTCAAAAGGAAGCGGCGCTGAGAACAAGAGCAAGATAGCAATGCTCAAACCCGGCGAAGGCAGCGAAGGCATCATTAAGTTAGTGCTTAAAACCATCGAAGAAGCCGGCGGCAGCCCCTGCCCCCCTATTATTATTGGACTTGGAATCGGGGGCACCATTGAAAAAGCCACGCTGATGGCTAAAGAAGCGTTATTAAGGGAAACCTGTAAACCCAACCCCAACTCCGAAATTGCCAAACTGGAAAAGGATATTTTAACAAGGGTAAATGAATTGGGAATTGGTCCCCTGGGATTCGGCGGCAATATCACCGCCCTTGCAGTACATGCTCAGGCAATACCTACACACATCGCCAGCCTTCCGGTAGCCGTAAATATACAATGTCATAGCATCAGGCACAGGGAGACAGTGCTTTAAACCTCCTCATCATCTATTTGAACATTCCACAACCAATTTATTCATTCTTTCTAATCAGGTAGAGCACCTGACTTTTAATCGGGGTGTCACATCTGGGGAAAAGGCGGAAAGCAAAGGGAAGCGCCTTTTACCGCCAGGACAGCAAAATTGTTGATTTTTAGGGTTGATAGTATGTGCGCAGGCGATAATATCTGGGATCTGCATAGGGCTGGATTGAATGTAGAGCATATCATGAGGTTGGTGGGTTGGGAGAGTTTGGATATGGTATTGAGATATACGAGGAGTGTGAAGTTTGAAGAGAGTTTGAGGCTGTACAAGGAAGTGAAACATTGAAGGTTTATGGCGGAAAGAGTTATCCTTGGTATATTCAGCTAATCTATTTATTTTACGACCACACAAATTTCAATATCGGACAATAATCTATCAATGAATCCGACAATAGACCATGCCCACGACCATTCTGTATAAGAGGCAAGAATGTGATGGTAGGGATTTCGTAGATAAGAAATTATACCAAGCATTATTTGATGGAATGCAATTCGCTTTTGTTTATCACTACTGATGGCCAATATGGGATTATTAGGTGATAATAACTTGTTAACGAGATTATCACCAATCTGATCAGCGGCATTTGGAATCAGTTGCACCAATAACTCATGTGGAGGCTTATTCCGAAGGCGGTTTTCTAAAACAGTAGTTGCCTCTCTAATTACACGATCATAATTTCCAGGAGCACACAATAAATCGGAACAGCGGGACCTGAGTTCATCATCCTTAATTACAAGAACAGGGGTCGGTTCTTGTGGAGACCAAAGACCTGATTCTACAGCACCCAATGCCCTATTGAATAGATTGGTAACCGGTGCCTGAAAAGAGTAGAAATTGTGTGATAATTCGTTATTGCCTCCCATCAATGCAGTCATTAGTAGGTCTCGACGCGGGATTGTATGCGATTGGGTTACGGTACTAATACTAACCATTCCATCACCGAGAATCTGTAGAAGTATGTCTGTTATTTGGGGTTCTTGTTTCTGTAACTGTGTGCGAAGTCTGTCTAAATACTCTTTCCGGTTAGTGCCAAAAATTTCTTTAGAATATCTATTAAATAATC
>JAQTVR010000092.1 GCA_028706995.1 Dehalococcoidales bacterium | reverse complement strand
ATTTGCTGGTTACATGTATAGAGAGGATATCATCAGCCTCTGTTAATAATTTTTTATAAATATTTACGAAATCGGAAGGCGGTGGCTGAGATGTGGCGGCGGGGATGTTCTCGGTTACCATCTTATGATAAACCTCGTCCTGGCTGATATCGATGCCATCTCTATATGTCTTATCACCGAAACGGACATAAGCCGGTACTACTGTAATTCCGAATTCACTAATTAACTCCGGTGATAGATCGGAGGTGCTGTCGGTGACTATTTTAACTGTCATAAATTACTCTTTTTACGGCTTTTGCACGATAGATACTGCAAGCGCCCCGGGTCCTGCGTAAGTCCCCACTACTGGGCTGATGGTCGATTGAAATATATTCTCCATGGGAACTATATTACTTATACGTTTTGTAAGCTCCTCGGCATCTTCAGGGGTAGTGCAATACTCTACGCCTACGCTCTCGATGTCCGGAGTCCCGGCTACAACATTGTACAGATAATCGATACCTGCTGTCCTGGAGCGTACCCTGGTAAGCGGGGCCATTTCCCCGTCTTTCATAGTGAGGATGGGTTTAACCGAGAGGAGTGAACCGACTAGTCCCTGTGCTTTACCTATGCGTCCGCCTTTAGCCAGGTATTTCAAAGTATCGAAGAAGGCAATAAGATTCGAGTTCGCTAATCTGGCATTGACTCCGGCTATTATTTCATCCATGCTGGCTCCGGCTTTAGCCATCTTTGCAGCGGCGATAACTACAAGTCCAAGGCTCATGGCCACCTTTTGTGAATCTATGACCTCGATCCGGCAACCGTTTTTCACCATATTCTTGGCGTTGATGGCTGACTGATAGGTGCCACTGAGTTTACTGGAGAGCACGATAACAAGGATTTCGTCGGTCTCCTGAGCCAGTTTATTATAAACATCTGCAAAAGCAGCAGGTGAAGGTTGCGTAGTAGTTGGTAGAACTGTTTCCCTGATTAATCTGCTGTAGAATTGTTCGGAGGTGATCTCAACACGGTCGAGAAATGATTCATGTCCGAAGGACACGGTTAAAGGAACGATAGTAATACCCAGGTCTTTATTTATATCATTGGTAATATCGGATAAAGTATCGGTAACGATCTTGACTGCCATTTATATCCTCCCTGTATTTATTACTCAACGGATACAATATAATTGTAATGCGGTTGTCCGCCTTTTACTACCTCAACCTGAAGATGAGAATGATCGTTTCTTATTATATTGCCGCACTCCTCGGCTTCCGCATCTCCGGTATCTGCACCATAATACATGGTTATTATTTCTGCCTTATCCAGGCCAACTTTACACAGGACGTCATTCAGGACTTCTTTGGGTGTATCTCCAACGGCTACTATGTCGCCGTCGAGAAGCCCTATAGCCTGTTTCTTTTTTATAACAAGACCATTAAGCTTGCATGAACGCACCGAACGTGTTATTTCAATCGATTTAACGGCTTTTAAGGATTCGGTCATTATCTTGCTGTTCGTCTCGAAATCTGCATCGTAATCGAAAGCAAGTAGCGCGGCTACGCCCTGCGGAACGGTCGTGGTAGGTATTACCTTAACTGTTTTTTGAGTTAAGGACTGCACCTGCTGAGCGGTAAGTATGATGTTTTTATTATTGGGGAGGATGATAACCTTATCGGATGAGGATCTCTCCACACCGCTCAGGATATCCTTGGTACTCGGGTTCATCGTTTGTCCGCCGGAAACGATGGCCGATACTCCCAGGCTGGCGAACACATCTCCCAATCCATCTCCGGCAACGATAGCCACAATAGCCGTATCTGTTGTCGTGGTCCTGTCTTTTTGCATCTCCAGATAGTCCTGGTGCTGCTCGTCCATATTTCTTATACTTACTTTATGTATCGTCCCAATTTCCATTACATAGCTCAGGACGCTGCCCGGATCCAGGGCGTGTATATGAACCCTTATCATTGTATCATCCCCGACAACTATCAGGGATTCGCCCTTCTTTAGAAGGTGTTTCCTCAGTTTATCGGGGTCAAGCTCTTTACCTTTAATTAAAAATTCGGTGCAATAACCGAAGGGAATTTCATGTCCATCCAGTTTATCGTGTGAAGTGATGGTTATCGTAGTTAAAGGAATGCTGCTGGCGATTATCTGGGGCTTACGGAACTGCATAAGTTCAGCTTCTCCGCGCAAGTATCGCAAAGCACCATCCAAAATAGTATATAATCCTTGACCGCCGGAATCTACTACGCCTGCTTCCCTTAATACGGGTAGAAGGGTAGGGGTATTGGCTACCGATTCATTGGCGGCGTTAACCGCGGATTCCATTACAGATATAAATTCGCTGTGTCCGTTAGCCGCTTTAATGAGTGCAGATTTAGAGGCATCTTTAAGAACAGTAAGTATAGTTCCCTCGACAGGATTGCTCACTCCTTTATAAGCTATTATAGATGCCTGCTCCAGGGCACTCGCGAAATCCTTGCCGTTTATAACATCTTTATTTCCTAAGCCGTGCGCAAGTCCCGTCCAGAATTGTGAAAGAATAACCCCGCTGTTTCCGCGAGCTCCCATTAAAGCGCCGTTAGCCATAGCTTGAGCTACAGCCGATGCACTATGATTAGTGGATTGAGTTCCGTGCTCAATAGTGGAGCGCATTGTAAGTAACATATTCGTGCCCGTATCACCATCGGGAACAGGAAAAACGTTCAGGGCATCGATATCAGAAGCGCTTTTTTCCAACCAGTCGGTAGCGGCTGCGAACATTTCCAGGAATTCTTGTCCACCGATACTATCTGTTTGCTTCATTTTGTTTACTACCATCCTTATAAAGGTGCTTATTCAGGCTACTCTTGTCAGGTTTCCTGAATTATGCTAATATAGCAGCACGAATTGTACAACAATTCTTTTTGACAGTCAAAGGAGATAATTTAGCTTAATGAAGTGCGAAATATGTGAAAAAAGGATGTTATTCGGCCATAATGTAAGCCATTCGAAGAGGCATACCAGGAAAATATCGATGCCGAATATTCATAAGATCAAAGCTGAGGTCGAAGGTAAAGCAGTGCGCTTGCATATATGCACCAGGTGCCTGCGAACTCAGAACAAATTAGTTCAATCCGCAGAATAGGCATTTACCGGAGTTTTTTTATAGCCTGTAATCCTTAGAGATTGCAGGCTATTTCTTTTGCCTTTTTTATAGCCTGCTCTACCTGTTTGAGTGAGGTGCCACCGGTAACATTCCTGGCAGCGATGGATGATTCTACCGTTATTTTCTGCACATCGGCTTCGAATAACGCTGAGAACTTTCTGTATTCATCCAGGCTGAGCATATTCAGCGTCTTGTCATTCTTAACGGCATAACTTATCAGGTGAGCGATTATACCGTGGGCGTTACGGAAGGACTCTCCCTTGCATACCAGATAATCGGTTAAGTCTGTCGCCAGTATAAATCCCTGGTTAACCGCCTGCCTCATGTTTTCAGGCTTGAATTTAAGGGTATCCAGCATGCCGGAAAATACCTTAAGGCTGGACAATAGAGTATCCACCGTATCGAACAGTCCCTCCTTATCTTCCTGCAGGTCCCTGTTGTATGTTAGCGGCAGGGCTTTCATCGTCGTCAGTAAGCCCATCAATTTGCCGTAAACCCTGCCGGTTTTACCCCTGCCTAGCTCGGCAACATCCGGGTTCTTTTTCTGGGGCATCAGGCTGCTGCCGGTGGAATAGGCATCATCCAGTTCGATAAACTTGAACTCAGCCGAAGACCACAATACGATTTCTTCTGCCATACGGGATAAATGCATCATGCAGACACTGGCGGCTGCCATGTATTCGATAACGAAATCCCTGTCGGAAACGGCATCCATGCTATTGCGGCTGACATCACTGAACCCAAGCTCTTCTGCTAAGAATTGCCGGTTGGTGTTATAGGCAACGCCGGCTAAAGAGCCGCTGCCCAGAGGCAACACATCGGTTCGCTTAAGGCAATCCTCAAAACGCCCGAAATCGCGCAGCAGCATTTCGAAATATGCCAACAGGTGATGGGCTAAAAGAACCGGCTGGGCAGGCTGCAGGTGTGTATATCCCGGCATTATCATATTTTTGTTGCCTTCAGCCAGTTTTATCAGTGTTTGTTGCAGTTTTCGGATACTACCCAGTGTTTCCGATATGGCTTCCTTGGTGTAGAGCCTGAGGTCTAGGGCAACCTGGTCGTTTCGTGAGCGGGCGGTGTGCAGTTTACCGGCTACATCGCCGAGCATATCCATAAGCCTGGCCTCGACTGCCATGTGGATATCCTCCTGTTCCGGTTTGAACTCGAACTTCCCCTGTTCTATCTCTTCGGCAACCTGAACAAGTCCTTTCTCAAGTGTATTAGACTCTTCATTAGAGATAATTCCCTGTTTAGCCAGCATTCTGGCATGGGCGATACTCCCCCTGATGTCATAACTGTAGAGGCGCCAGTCGAAATGCAGGGACGAGGTATATTTGACCACCAGTTCATCCGGCGGCTTGTCAAAACGGCTCCTTATATGGCTCATCTCATTTATACCTCACTCTTTATTATTCGCTTATTTTTCCCGCTGGTCTAACGATTGTATCTGCGCCTGTGTCCTGACCGGCAAACCCCAGAGCTTAATGAATCCGATGGCCGCGGTCTGGTCGAACTGGTCGCCCTTATCATAGGTCGCCAGCCCATGGCTGTATAATGAATAAGGCGATCTGCGACCCACGACGGTGCAACTACCTTTAAAGAGTTTTATGCGGACATCGCCAGTAACGTATTGCTGTGTACTCTTTACATAAGCCGTTAGATCCTGGTGATGGGCGGTAAACCACAGCCCTTCATAGGTAATATTGGCATATTCCTGAGCAACCTTCTGCTTGAAACGGTACTGCGCTTTGGATAGAGTCAGTGTTTCCAGTGATTGATGCGCATCCAATAGTATGGTAGCTGCCGGGGCCTCATATGTTTCCCTTGATTTTATGCCGACCAAACGGTTTTCAACCATGTCTATCCTGCCGATGCCGTGATTGCCGCCGATCTCGTTAAGCTGGCACACCAGCGAAATACCATCCATATCCCTGCTGTTAAGAGATACAGGAATGCCTTTTTCAAATCCGATCTCCACATACTGCGGTTCATCGGGAGCATCATTAATAGCCCTTGTCCATGAAAAGGCATCCTCCGGCGGTTCATTCCATGGGTCTTCCAGCACGCCGCACTCGGTGCTCTT
>JAQTVR010000091.1 GCA_028706995.1 Dehalococcoidales bacterium | reverse complement strand
TGAGGTTGTCTGTACCGAGGACCCCCGCCTGGCAGTGGCTGATGCCGATGTTGTATATACGGATGTCTGGGTGAGCATGGGACAGGAAGATGAAACGGAAAAACGCCGCAAGGTATTAAAAGGTTATCAGGTAAACAGCGACCTTATGTCTCTGGCAAACAAAGAGGCGATATTTATGCATCCCCTGCCGGCTCATCGTGGTGAGGAAGTATCGAGAGAGGTAATAGATAGCCCTGCTTCGGTGGTTTATGACCAGGCGGAGAACAGGATGCATATTGCCAAGGCATTACTTCTCTATCTACTGGGTGGATTGGAGATACCGCTGGCAGGTTATCACTAAAAAGGGGGGACGTAATGTTTATGACAGTTCTCACCCGGAGTTGGCCACTAGTCCTTATTGCCATATTTGCAGTGATCGGTGACTTCTACCAATGGTCTTTCGAAATACAGGCTACCGTACTTGGGATTATATTGGTGATCGGGCTGGTCACTATATGGGTTGGCGCCAGGGAAAAAGAGCTGGAACGCGCCTCGCAGAGGCTCAAAGAGCTTGCCGGATATTTCTCCCGCAGATTTATGGGAGAATCTATCATCTCTATATTTGCTATCATTGAAAGGCTGTTCAAGACCGATAATACCAGGTTATGGGAATGGGCGAGAGCCTGTGACATGTCTTTTCGTGTTTTTAATGTATGGTGTAACAGTTTTATAAACCGCATGGAAATGGATACGAAAACCGGAAGATTTAGCCTTTACCTGCGAAATTATACCAATGAGCTATGGTCTATAAATAACTTATATTACGAATACATAGAACAATTCTATGAAGTTGCCGGGAGTGTCGAAGTTCCTCCCGAAATTCTGGAACAATATGGCAAGTTTTTAGTTGAATATAATACATTTGTCGGACAGTTAAGGGAGATGATCAACCAGTTAAAAACAATTGTCCGTACAGAGATAGAACCCCCCAGCATTAAGCTGGCAAATGAATTACCGGCAGTTTGTATTAAACGATCTCTTCAGAAGAGTAAAAAATAGCAATACCGAATTACTATTTGTCCTGAATTTTGAGTATTTGATGATGTTCGGAGGCGGTTGTGATCAAGCCTATTGTAGCCATCGTTGGCAGACAAAATGTGGGGAAATCCACCTTACTGAATCGCATGGCAGGTAAGCAAGTAGCTATTGTGAGCGATATACCTGGGACGACCCGTGACCGGGTAGTGGCTAATATACTATGGCAGAATAAGGAGTTTATGCTGGTGGATACCGGCGGGCTGGATTTGAAGCCCGGCTCCGATATGGCTCAATCGGTCAATCAGCAGGTCATTACTGCCATGGACGGGGCAGACCTTATTATTTTCCTGGTGGACATTAAGGATGGAGCAATTCCCGCCGACCAGGAGATAACCCAATTAATGCGCAGCTCTAAAAAACCCGTCTTGCTGGTGGCTAATAAAGCTGATAATGAAAAACTAAATATAAATGCAGTCGATTTCTTTCAGCTGGGGCTGGGCGCTCCGATAGTAATCAGTGCTTATCATGGCTTGGGTATTTCCGATTTAATGGATAAAATAGTATCCCTGCTTCCTGCCGCTCCTGAGGTTACACCTGCCGAGGAAATGCTTAAGATAGCTATAGTTGGCAGACCTAATGCCGGAAAATCCATGCTTTTAAATGTGTTATTGGGCGAGGAGAGGGCTATCGTAAGTAATATACCTGGGACTACTCGTGATGCCTTAGATACAATACTTGACTTTAATGGGCAAAGTGTGTTAATTATTGATACGGCAGGTATCAGGCGGAGAGGACGCATAGAACAGGGAATCGAGAATTATAGTGTATTGCGTTCTTTCAGAGCTGTAAGCAGGTCTGATGTTGTTTTGCTTGTTCTCGATGCTACAGAACTGGTTGCCGCCCAGGATATGCATATTGCGGGCTATATCCAGCAGGAGGCCAGGGGGGTTATATTGCTGGTCAATAAGTGTGATTTAACTTTGGATTTAACACAGGCTGCAGCCGAGAGTTTTATAAGAAGCAAATTCAAATTTTTGTCTTATGCTCCTATAATACAAATATCAGCCTTGTTAAAGCAAGGGACGGAAAAAATAATCCCTATGGCGAATCAAATATATAAAGAAAGATTCAAACGGATTTCCACCTCTGAGCTTAACACTCAGATACAGCGGATAGCGGCAGCTCATACCCCGCCCCGGAGCGGGACTAAACAATTAAGTATATTCTATGCTACTCAAGCCGAAACAAATCCTCCGACATTCGTCTTTTTTGTCAACGATGTCAAACTGGTTCATTTTTCCTATAAGCGATATATTGAAAATGGCCTGCGTAAAGCTTTTGGTTTCGACGGTACTCCAATTCAATTGGTATTTAAACCAAGAGGTGAACAATGATAATAGCAAAATTTATCCTGGTAGCTTTTATCGGGTATCTTTTGGGCTCTATTCCATTTGGCGTAATAGTAGGCAAATACAAAGCAAAAATAGATATAAGGAACTTTGGTAGCGGTAAAACCGGAGGCACCAATGTTTTAAGAACACTGGGTAGGAGAGCGTTTTTAATGGTAGCTGCCCTCGATGTGTTAAAAGGGGCATTAGCGGTAGTAATGGCTGGTATTATAATTGGCTCAGAGTCTGTGGTGGTTGGTCATTATGGGGGGTTAGGGCTGCTATTCGCACAGGTAATTGCGGCGCTGGCGGCTGTTATCGGTCATATATGGCCGATATTTATTAAATTCAAGGGTGGCAGAGGGGTTGCCACTTTTATCGGAGGTTTGATAGCTCTGTGTCCGGTAGCAGGATTTTTCGGTGGTGAAGCCCTGATTATAGGTGCCGGACTTAGCGGGTTTGCCTCGCTCGGGTCTATAATCGGCGTGGTAGGCGCATACGCGATTTTAGTGCCGCTTACCTTGTTTTACGGTTTCCCTATCGAATACCTTTTATATGTGCTCATCGGTACTTTGCTTATTCTATTTATGCACCGGGATAATATAAAGAGGCTGATGTCCGGTAAAGAGCGAAAATTGAACCAGAAAGCAAAACCTGTTGAATCACCAACCGGTAAAGATAATCTAACTCAACCTCCGGCAGGGGTTTAGAAGTCTTTTTTAATGCGTTAGCTATGCCAAAAGTTGCTATAATTGGAACCACTGCCTGGGGGATAACCCTGGGAATGGTTTTAGCGGGTAAGGGCTTAGATGTCGTATTATGGGCAAGGACCGAAGAAGAAGCTGTAAGGTTAAGTAAGAAAGGTCCTGATTCAAGTCAACTCTCCGGTGTTGTTTTCCCGCGTCAATTGACTGTTACCAGTTCTCCCAAAAATGCGTTATCCAGCGTCGCTGCTGTTTTACTGGTTATTCCCTCACAAACTATGCGCCCAAATTTGATGGCGATAAAAGATTATATTAAAGAATCGATGCTGATAATCAATGCTTCCAAAGGTTTGGAAATCGGCACAAATAAAAGGATGTCGCAGGTAATTGCCGAAGAGATTCCACCTGTCTGTCGCCATAACATCTGCGTACTTTCGGGTCCCAACCTGCATAAGGAAGTGCTTGGAGGTTTACCGGCTTCCGCAGTGATAGCGGCTGATGACATTATCGTCGCCAAAAAAGCGCAAAAACTGCTGATGGCACCTAATTTTTCAATTTACATTAATAATGATATTATCGGAGTTGAATTAGGTGGTGCTCTTAAAAATGTCATAGCGCTTGGAGCCGGCATGGTCGATGGTCTGGGATATGGGGATAATGCCAAGGCGGCTTTTATAACAAGGGGCTTAACGGAAATGGCAGCTCTTGGTCTGGCACTGGGAGCTAATCCATTGACGCTTTCCGGACTATCCGGACTGGGAGACCTTATAGCCACATGTGCCAGCCCCCTGAGCCGTAATCACTACGTAGGTGTAGAATTAAGCAAGGGGCGTAAACTCGACGATATTGTTACCACGATGGCAGGTGTCGCCGAAGGGGTTACTACTACCGCTGCCGTGCATGACATGGCGGAAAAACTGCACCTGGAGATGCCGATCGCTGAGAAGATGTACCTGATCATGTACAAAGGTGCAGACACCTGCGAGGTTATCAGTGAGCTATTGGGGGCTAAAGGCAGACATGAACTCTCGGGTCGGAGCTGGGGATTCAGGAGCTTCTTCCGAAGGGCAAAAAATTCAAGGAGCTAAAAACCTGCTTCCGTAATTTCAATTCATATTACCGTTTTTCTTCCCTGGTAAAACTCTTTTCCAATTCTTCAAACAGTTTGCGTTGCTCTTTAGTAAGTTTTTCAGGTGTAGTCACAATCAATTTAACCAGTTGGTCTCCTTTAGCATTACGCCGCAGGTGTTGAATTCCTTTACCTCTAAGAGTGAAAACTTTACCCGATTGACTTCCTGCCGGGATTTTAAGTCTTTCATCTCCGTAAAGAGTGGGGACTTCCACTTCCGTGCCAAGGGCAGCCTGAGCGAAGTTTACGGATAACTCAAATATTACATTGAAATCATTTCTTATAAAGAACGGGTGCGGTAATACATCGATACCGATGTATAAATCTCCCGGCGGGGCGCCTTTGTCGCCGATATCACCCTGTCCGCTTAATTTTAAACTGGTACCATCATCTATGCCAGCAGGGATTTTTAGTTTCATGGTATGTTCGTGTTTTTCTCTACCGCTGCCTTTGCACTGGGTACACGGGTCGGTGATGATTTTTCCCTCGCCATTACATTGGGAGCAGGTAGTAACATTGGTAAATTGTCCAAAAATGCTTTGTTGCACTCTCCTGATCCGCCCGCTTCCATTACAATTTGAACACTGGCTGGGGTGGCTCCCCTTTTTTACTCTGCTTCCATTACACAGTGTACATTGCTCAGTGCGTTTTATAATAATATCTGCGCTGCAACCAAGGGCGGCTTCTTCGAAAGTGACGGTTATCTTTTGATGCAGGTCGGCTCCACGCCTGGCACCGCGTTGCCCACCGCCGCTGCCACCAAAGGCATCAAAGAAATCCTCGAAGATACTACCGAAACCTCCGCTGAAACCGAAATCACCGAACCCCTGTCCGAAAGAGCTATCTATTCCGGCATGTCCGAAGCGGTCGTAGGTAGCACGCTTTTCCTCATCGGAAAGAACGCCGTAAGCCTCGTTCAATTCCTTGAATTTGGCTTCTGAATCATTTTCCTGGTTGTGATCCGGATGATATTGGAATGCTAATTTACGGAAGGCCTTTTTAATTTCATCGGCGTTGGCATTTTTATTAACGCCCA
>JAQTVR010000090.1 GCA_028706995.1 Dehalococcoidales bacterium | reverse complement strand
GATAAAAAATGAAAAATAATAGTAAAAATAAAATAATAATATTTGATACGACACTGCGTGACGGCGAACAATCGCCGGGCGCCAGCCTGAACACTGCGCAGAAAATAGAGATCGGCCGGCAGCTGGCCAAAATGAAAGTGGATGTGATCGAAGCCGGGTTCCCGATCTGTTCACCCGGTGATTTTGAAGCAGTAAAACTAATTGCCCAGGAAGTAAAAGGCCCGCAGATCTGCGGCCTGGCGCGGGCTATAGAAAAAGATATTGACGCCTGTTGGAACGCGGTGAAAGTCAGTAAAAGGCCGCGGATCCATATATTCCTGGCTACCAGTGACGTACACCTGAAATACAAACTGAAAATGTCACGTGAAGAAGCACTAGCGCAGGCAGTTAAAGCCGTGAAATATGCTCATCGTTTCTGTGATAATGTAGAATTCAGCGCTGAAGATGCGGTACGTTCCAACCAGGAATTCCTGTGGCAGGTAGTAGAAGCAGTTATTAAAGCCGGCGCCAGTACGGTTAATATCCCGGACACAGTAGGTTATAGCATTCCGGCTGAGTTTGCCGTAATGCTCATGAATATTTTCAATAAAGTACCTAATGTCGATAAAGCAGTCATCAGCGTACATTGTCATAATGATCTGGGACTGTCTGTGGCGAATTCTCTGGCTGCTGTCGCTGCCGGGGTGCGCCAGGTAGAATGCACCATCAATGGCCTGGGCGAAAGAGCTGGTAATGCCAGCCTGGAAGAGATCGTCATGGCGATCAAAACCAGGAAAGACCTGTTCAATGCTTATACTGATATTGAAACCAGGGAAATTTACAAGACCTCCCGCATGGTGAGTTCGCTGACCGGTATCCCGGTCCAGCCGAACAAGGCTATCGTCGGTGCCAATGCCTTTGCGCATGAAGCTGGCATTCACCAGCACGGGGTGATGGCTGAAAAGAGCACTTATGAGATCATGGATGCCAAAAGTATCGGCTGGCAAGGTTCAGGACTGGTCCTGGGCAAACATTCCGGCCGGCATGCCCTGAAACAGCGGCTCAATTCGCTGGGCTATACTTTCAAGGAAAAGGACCTGGATAAGATATCTGAAAGATTCAAGGTCCTGGCAGATAAGAAAAAAGAGATCTTTGATGAAGATCTCGTTGCTATCGTTGAGGACGAGATCTCCCAGGTGATCCCGGTCTATAAGCTGGACTATATCCACACCGTCAGCGGCAGCCAGACCATACCGACCGCGACTATCCGCCTGCGTAAAGGCGACAAGGTCATCCAGGAAGCTTCGTCTGGCGACGGCCCGGTAGATGCCACCTATAAAGCTATCGACCGTATTACCGGCCTGAAATGCAAGCTGATGGAATACGGGATCCGCGCGGTCAGCGGCGGGCAGGATGCGCAAGGCGAAGTGATCGTCAGGATTGCAGATGCCAAGGGGCATGTAGTGACTGGGCAGGGCGCTTCCACTGATATTATTGAAGCCAGCGCTAAAGCGTATCTGAATGCTGTGAATCGTCTGCTCAGCAGGGTAAATGTGAAAGCAGCGCTAAGAAATAGCACTAGTAGTTAAACTAAATTACGCGGATTAGTAAGGCGGATTACGCGGATAATGCCAATAAACGATAAAGTTACAGAGAAAATAATCGGATGCTGTTTTGAAGTACACAACAAATTAGGTCCGGGTTTTAACGAGAAGATTTATCACAAGGCGTTGGAAGCTTCTATAGGTAAAGCTGGCTTAAGATATCAATCTGAAAAAATCTTTGAGATTATGTTTGATGACAAAAAGGCAGGGATTTTCCGGGTAGATATGTTTATTGAAGACAGAATAATCCTGGAAATCAAGGCTATGGTTGGAAACATGCCTAAGCTTTTTGAATCTCAACTGATATCTTATCTAAAAGCTTCTGATATTAAGGTTGGGTTTTTAGTTAATTTTGGTAACAGGAGTTGCCAATTTAAGAGACTAGTCAACAAGCTTTAATCCGCGTCTTGTCTTAATCCGCGTAATCTGTTTTTTGAATCCGCGAAATCAACTGCAAGCTAAGCGGAGAATGCAGCTAACAGAATAGCATTAATCAATCTGCGAAGGAGTTTCTAAGATGGGAATGACAATCACCGAAAAGATACTGGCAGCGCATTGCGGCAAAGAAGAAGTGCATGCCGGTGAACTGATACAGGCCAAAGTAGACATTGCCCTCGGCAATGACGTCACCGCGCCTATTGCTATCAGCGAATTCAAGAAAGCCAAAGCCAAGAGAGTATTTGACAAGGATAAGGTAGTGCTTGTCCCTGACCATTTTACTCCCTGCAAAGATATCAAATCAGCCGAACAGGTTAAGATCCTGCGCGAGTTCGCCAAAGAGCAAAAGCTTAAATACTATTTTGAAGTTGGTGAAATGGGTGTGGAGCACGCGCTCCTGCCGGAACAGGGCATTGTCCTGCCTGGCCAAGTCATTATCGGCGCGGATTCACATACCTGCACCTATGGCGCGATGGGCGCTTTTTCTACCGGGGTCGGCAGCACAGACCTGGCAGCAGTGATGGTCACAGGCGAATGCTGGTTCAAAGTGCCTGAAGCCATGAAGTTCATCTATCGCGGCAAACTACCGAAGTGGGTCGGCGGCAAAGACCTCATCCTGCATACTATCGGGGATATTGGAGTAGATGGCGCGCTCTACCGCTCGATGGAATTCTGCGGCGATACTATTGATGGCCTGCCCATGTCAGACAGGTTCACTATGTGCAACATGGCCATAGAGGCCGGCGGCAAGAATGGCATCATGGGTGTAGATGAAACCACTCTTAAATATGTAGAGAAACGAGCCAAAGAGCCATATGAAACATACGAAAGCGATAAGAATGCCAAGTATATAGAGACCAAAGAATATGATGTCACCAAGCTGGAACCGATGGTGGCTTTCCCGCACCTACCAAGCAACGTGAAGCCGATCTCCAAAGTCGGCAAAGTTACGATTGACCAGGTAGTGATCGGCTCTTGCACCAACGGACGTATCGAGGACCTGGCGCTGGCTGCTGAAGTCATCAAAGGACAGAAAGTGCATAAATATGTGCGGCTCATTGTCATCCCGGCGACGCAGGAAGTATGGCGGCAGGCGATGGATGAGGGGCTATTCAAGATATTCATGGATGCTGGCGCGGCTATTTCTACGCCGACCTGCGGGCCGTGCCTGGGCGGGCATATGGGCATACTGGCTAAAGGCGAGAGAGCGCTGGCGACGACTAATAGGAATTTTGTGGGCAGGATGGGGGATCCGCAGAGTGAAGTGTATCTGTCGAATCCTGCTGTCGCCGCGGCTTCCGCTGTGCTTGGCCGTATCGCGAGCCCCGAGGAATTGTAGATTAGATTTCGCGGATTCGGGATACGGATTACGCGGATAAAATCTGTGGCCGTATCGCGAGCCCCGAGGAGCTATAAACACATGAAGAAAGCATTTTTGTTTTTAGTTCTTTTAAGTGCTTTACTTGTTAATTCAGTTTGCTTTGCTGCAAGTGAGTCGGCAAAAAATCTAATGGCTGTAACTCCGCTTGTTGGAGGCTTATTAGGTGGATATTCCGGGCACAAACTTCATGAGCTTGTTGGAGGAGATGAGCTAGGAGATTCTCTGTTTACAGTTTCAGGCGCAATTTTAGGTTTGATATGTATCCCCAAGATTGCAAAAAATAACATTAATAGTACAGAGGGAATTAATACTACTTACTTAATTGTGGGGAGCATTATAACTACAGGTATCGCAGGATATTTCGTAGATAAAACCGGAATTAAGGACCATCGGCTTTTGGCAAATATTATAGTAATAACTATCGCATATACGGGGGCGCGTATTGGCGCAAGCCAGTCGGCTATTATAATGCCTGTAGCTAATCTTAAATTTTAAGTGTAGGCATCCGAAAAGACTCAAGCATGCTTTGGCTGAAATCGACAAGGTCGCTCAAAATAATGATCAGTTCCTTGAAAATTATTTGGGCTAATTAATATATAAATTAATTAGGATAATAAAATGGTTGATGAAGAACAAAATAAGATCGAAAACCTTAGATTAGAATATCAGTTAACTCAAGATATGGCAATCCATTATGATACTATGAATTGGACAATAGGAACGATTTTGATTGCAGGTGTTTTTGGTACAATAGGACTAATTGGGGAAAAATTATCTGTATATCCTACTATAGCAGTTTTATCTTTTCTTATATTGATAATATGGAGATTTTATTATAAGCGGCATAAAGATATTCAACATATTAAATTTACTCGACTTCATGAGATTGAAAAAGAGTTAAATCTTCAACAACATCTAAGAATTAAAACTGCCGATGATAAGAGTATAGATAAAAAGATGAAAAAAGAAAAGATTTTTGGTTTAAAAGGAGATTATCGTGCAACATTATTAACATTTGGAGTGCCAGCCGTAATTCTAATAATATATTTATTAAAAACTAAATAAATCAAGAATTGTATAAGATAATAAAAATAATCTTGCACTAAAATAAAATTAATTATGAAAGAGATAATACAATGAAAAGAGTATCTATTTTCCTTTTCATGATTCTTATACTCGCAGGTTGTGCGACAGCATACCAGAGGAAGAGTCTTACAGGCGGATATTCTGAAACAAGATTAGGAGAGAATATATTTCAGATATCTTTTAAGGGGAATGGTTATACTAGTAGAGAACGTGCATCTGATTTTAGCCTTTTACGATCGGCAGAAGTAGCATTAGAAAATGAATTTAGATATTTTGTAATTGTCGATTCAGAAAGGCATACAGATATTGGAGCATATACTACTCCTTCAACTTCACATACAACGGGGAACGCATATAGTTATGGCAATTATACCTCTGGTGCTGCACGGACAACTACATATGGAGGGCAAACCTATTACTTTTCAAAACCAGAAACTAGTAATACCATACTTTGCTTCAAGAAAAAGCCAGACATAAATGGAATTATTTACGATGCAGAGTTTGTAGCTAATTCTATAAAGACAAAATATGGGATTGGGAAGTCGAAATAAAAAGACAAGGATAGATCATGTTGAAACAAATCATTACGGATAAGGAATTGGCAGCAGAAGCAACGGGGTCGGGCACTGAATCGTGAAAATTAAAAATAAAAAAGCACCAACTGTCAACTTCGGAGGTTGACACCTGGGTTGATTAACCGACTTTCCACCGCGTAGGTGGAATTAGGGAGAATAATTGAAAATAGTATTGATATTGCTTAATTGTCTAGTTTATTTGGGTGCAGTTCTAAGTATGTATAAATTTAGAGGGCAGTTAGAAGTCGCTTTCTGTATAATA
>JAQTVR010000089.1 GCA_028706995.1 Dehalococcoidales bacterium | reverse complement strand
CCGGCAATAGTAAGCCTCCTTTTAAAATTGGAGATTATATCAAATCGCCAGGACCACCTTTTACCATTTACAATATCGGTGTAGCCAAGATATTAGAGTGGAGAGAATCCGGTGGAAATCCGGAGGGTGTTTTCTTGGTAGAATATCATAACGGGGCGTTAGGGCTTAATACTCTATACCTTGACGTTGTGGAAGTAAACACATACTGGATTGGTGCAAGCGCAAGCGATTATTAAGGGGAAGGAGAATGCCATGGGAAAGGTTTTTATATCCAATACGGAGTTAGCTCAACGGTATTACCGAGAGGAATCTTTCAATGAGCACTATAATATCGGTAGTATCGGTCAAGCGTCTCCTTCCTTTGCATCAATAGGTATCGGTAAAGGCGTCAAGGAAACGTCCGGGCAGCAGCGCCTGGTGAACGTGTTTGGTGCTGAACTAAACATGACCGGAACTGCATTTTATAATCTGTTCTCCCCGGTAGTTATATCAGAACCGACAAAGGAATTTGACCTCTCAACCATTACCCCGAATCACGAGGTTGTAGTATGTGGGTTCCGGGCATCCAATGTAACCACTGAGAGTCATGGCATTTTCAAGTGGTACCGGGTGCGCGATAGGAAATTATTATACTCCGGAGATTTTATCCAGCCAGCTCCACCGGAGGGACTAACATGGAATCCGTTTGAATTTCTCTCTGTTATCGGATATGTGCCCTGGGAGATCAACGAGAACGGCGATTATATGGTAGATATGACCTTCAAAACGGCATACCAGGAAAGCCCCGTTGAAACCATCGGGTTCACGGTGACTGGAATTAAGGAGGCTCCCCCCGAACCTTCGATAGAGGTAATGTCCCCTTGGGCAATAGCGGGTTTATTGGGTGGCGCCGCCGCACTATTGGGACTTATGGCGTACTCATCCAGAAAATCTAAAAGAAGGAAGGTATAATGTGGGTTACGAAGTAAAGTTTGACCTCAACAAAGACGGAGTTATCGATATGCTGGATTTCGGTATCTTTTCCGTGGATTGCTACGGCAAATCGGTAAAACAGTTTCCCGGTGCTGCGATTGGAGACTTCAATGGGGACCTGTTCGTAGATGACGACGACGCCGATATAATGTTAAACTATCTGAAAGATAACATAGGTGCCACCGGGGATCCGAAAGGGGGTGGGTTGTCTACCTGGGCCAAAGTAGGGATCAGCGCCGCGGTCCTGTTACCTTTCGGTATCCTACTATTACACAGAGAGAAGAAGGAGAAAAAATAACATGGACCTATTAGAAAATGCGCCGGCAGTATTTATCATGGCTGTAATTTTAGCGTTCTTTGTTGAAACGCTCCTTGAATATCTCCTGGGGATCTGGTGGAAGCCGTTGGCTGCCGAGTCCCGGAAAAAACTGGTCATGGCTGCCGGTCTCCTGCTTGGGATCGGACTGGCGATTGGTTATAAAGTGGACCTGATGGCTGAGCTCGGCTTTCCCCCATCCATTATAGGCCAGGTATTGTCCGGCGCCGCTATGGGGCGCGGGTCCAGTTACCTGCATGACCTATGGAAAAAGATTACGGTCCACCCCAATTCTCCATAGGGAGTATACTCAGTATATGGAATATCTTAATCCCTTAGCTATAATAGTATGTATAGTGGCGACAATCGCTAATATATTCATCAGTTTCGGTGGCCGGAGAGAGAAAGAGGGGAAACTGGAGCAACGGGTAGAAGATGCGGAGGCGACCGTGAATAGGATGAAGAAAAAGTGCGAATCCCATGATTCGTGTATAAAGACTGTCGAGATCCAGCAGGGTAGACATGACGAAAAACTGAAAGACCACGACCGTAGGTTAGAACACCTGGAAGGAAAGTAAATGGAAACCTTGATTTTCGCGACTAACGTACTTGCACTCCTATACCTCTTCGGAGTGACTATTCTGTGCACTGCGATCTGGCACAAGAACCGCCGGAAACTATAGGGATTGCCGCCTGCTTAGGGCAAGGCATGGGCTGTTTTGCCCGGTAGGTGGTTTCATACACTCTACACCGATAGCGGTCATTTTAGAGCCATCTCCTTCGGTTTCCAGAATCCGAGTTGCCCCCTGCAGGGGATGGGATTGTCGTAGAGGACACCACACTCAACGATAAATCCCTCGGAATCTGGTACGTACCAAACAGAATTGCAACTATGATTAACCCTCTGAATAATAGTTACCTCACCGATTATTGCGCCGAACGATAATGTCTCGGTAACTACAACATCGACAAACCGCTCTCTATCCTCACCCGAAAGGAAACGTGAACTAATCCATGTAAATATTTCGGGTTGCATATCCGAACGACTCTTGCTGGCATGAACATAAATACGCTCACCCATCATTTCCATAGGCAAGAGCCAATCCCGATTCTCAACATCTTTCAGGCGATTGGTCAATAGCCACGCCCAGGGTTGGCGAATACTTAAGGCATACATTGAACTGCCTCCTTATATACGGTATAATTAGCATTATCAATCAAGCAACTAACAGAGGTGAGATTATGGATTACACGGCTTATATTTCTGGTGTTTTGGCTGGTGATGGATGGTGCACAACTAATCTTGGACTTCATGTAAAAGACGAGGATTTTATTCGAGAGTTTTCTCATGCAATTAAAGAGGCTTTTGGCTATGATACTAAACCTCGGATAGAAGGAAAATACTGGAAGGTCACCAAGGGAAATTACGACGGTAAATTTAATTGGCTTCATGGTTACGAACCGGAAACGATAGAGGGTTATAAAGCCTGGCTTCGTGGTTTTTTTGATAGTGAGGGGAATGCGCAATTGCATAGAATTGGCACAACTCCAAATAGTGTTCAGCGTCGCATTTCGATGTACTCGACTAATATCGAAACTATGAATAAGAGTGTTAAGTATTTTACTGCCTTGGATATAAAGACAACATTGAGACCAACAAAGAATAGCATTAGCCATTTGGGTTCTAAGGTAGTTTATGAACTCAGAATCAATGCCGGTATCCAAAATTATAGACAATTTTCTAATTTGGTCGGCTCTTCTCTTAGAAGAAAACGAGAGGTTATTAACGAGATTATTTCCAGTTATCAAAACAAGGGGGAATATACCAGAAAAGCGCAAAAACTCGGTGCAGAAGTTAAGATGGTTAAGATGGTTGAAGTGACTCTCCCAAATGTGATTAATGCCTTGGGTGAGAAAATCAAAAATGGCGAAGGGGTTAGGAGTATTGATTGCCACAACATTCCCAGTTATATTAGTGTTTTGAGATACTTCAACCATCGACAGATGATTGCTATCGCCAAGGGCTAGCTGCTTGATTGACAATGCGTAGATCGGTTTATTCATACTCTCCTCTCCTGCCGTTTCCCGCATATCTCGCAGAAACGGACATCTTTATTTCCGTAGTCGCAATGGGGAAGCCATTTAGTCCACCTGTGAAAGCCAAATAGACATAAGAGTTTTCTCATTCTATCCCCCAGTCCTTGAGTTTGGCTGTTACCTCATTGGGACATATATTTAGTATTAGCTCCCCTCTGTATATAACACGATGCTCTAAGCTATTAACCCACTCCATAGCCTCTTTCCTGCCTTCCTGTCTGGCTTCTGCAATCTTATATTCCTCATCAGGAATCAAGGCTAGGATTTGGTCTATATCCTTAGTACACCATAAGCCATAATCTGCTTTATTATATACAGCGCATGTTTTAGCATACTCACAATTAATGCATTTGGGTGGTTGCATATTTTCCAGCTTCTTTCTGAGTTCTTCCTTGTTCATTTCAATGCTCCTTTGGAAAGTCCTGGCGCAAAACTGGTAAGAACTCACTAGTCATTCCTGATTCGGATGTATCCTCAAAGTGATAAAATAGCTCATTTACGGGTAACAAATCTCTCAAGTTATTTTTTAAGAACACCGGCACACCGGCTTTATCGGCAGCGTCCACTATCTCACGTATCCATTCAATTTTAGGAGTCGTGCCTTTGCGAGCGGGCGTCTGTTGCCCTATGATTAACCAGTCTACTGTATTTATAAAATCGTTCGGATTGACTGATGTTTGTTCCAATAGAGGTTCAAAAGATAAAAACTTTATTTTAGCCTCAATATTAGATAGATAAAATAAAGCAACATCCAACATTTCGTTGTTACAGACGCTCGCCCCGACCCATGCGTTATCAGGAAACGGCGACCATTTCTTGAGGTTCTGCGGGCACTTGGTGAGAAACAGGAAGCGGTCTGCGGGACATCGCTTAATTATATCTAATACTATAAATTTTAATGAACTATCTGCATAACCAGATTTGTCACATACCGTTTGCTCAGGGTCTACCCAATTCCCAAACAGATCGCCGGTGAAGCATACCCCTATCCTGCGTGGCTTCTTGGGATTGTATCCCTTGAGTGGGTCAAGTAGTTTTTCCGGCAAGAGTTTAGGCGTGAAACATTCCTTGCCAAGCGTCTTTGTTTTGAACCTGCGTGCCATGCCGTGCGCCCAGCAGTTCGGCAATGGACAATGACCATCTTTCCAGTGATTGCAACCTGGATAGAACGACCATAAATGTGTTAGATACTCTATTTTGGTTTCACTTAACATATTCTATCCTCCCATCGGATTACATACGCCATCCCAATAATCTAATTCCTCACTGTTATAGGGGCAACTGCTCATGATTTTACCTCATCCAGAACAATAAATCCCTGAGACCACGTCTCTAGCCCGTGCGCTTTTGTATCCAGTCGTCTCAACTGGATACAGGGATCACCATCTTTATCGAATTTATAAGCTATCACCTTCACGACCTCAGCTCTGAATTTGCGTTTCTGTATTTTGAACTTAGCAACAGCCTCCATCGTGCCCAAGATTACCCATGGACCAATACCATTCTCGCTCTCTTTATATTTGACAATATCACCAGGTTTGAATGTGTACTTTTCTGTCTTCATCCTACAAACTCCTTAAAAGGTATCGGCGCAGTAACATGTTTGACCGCAATCTGGACATTCATGCGCCATTACTCTCTTGCCTCCGGCCGTTGGTACGGTATGCCGAGCGCCGCGAAAATTGAATTCTCCGTGTCACCGGCTATCCGCACTTTGAATTCTTGGTCTTCGCCATTATTGGTCACTTGGAACAATCCGCTGCCGTCTGCATGGAGCTTCATGCCCTTCTGTTTTGCCAGCGATCACAGGCGGATGTTGTGCTCCTTGCTGCCGGTCCGGATTAACAGCAGAGTCGCCCAGGTCTCCGGTGTAGCGATGTAAACATCCAGCATTACTTCCGGCAATTGACACGCCGTACCTTATCACCGAGACCGAGACACAGGTGATGTAAACATCCAGCATTAC
>JAQTVR010000088.1 GCA_028706995.1 Dehalococcoidales bacterium | reverse complement strand
ATAGATAGAGGTATAACCCATAGCTGAAGTATCGATCGCTACATAAACGCTATTGTTTAAGGCATAGTTATCGGCAGGTGCGACAGCGGTGATAACACCGACACCGGCAAAACAAGTCTTTGTCCAGACGTAGCCGTCGGTGGATTTATAAAGCGTCTCCGACGCATTAGCAATAGGACCGGATATAGTACCCGCATCGGTAAATGCTATATTTGCACCGATATATCCCTTGTAGAAGTCAAAGCTCCCACTGACGAGGTCATCAACATTATCAGAAAAAGCGCTACTCGGGCCATATAGCATCCCGGACAACGCGATCGTGTCACCACCAGCGGCAGTAACGAGAGTCATCGTACCTTTTAAATTAACGGTATACGACCCCCCATAGGTGTCCACAATATTGAGGGCGTAAACGCCGTCTCCAATGGCATTAGCGCTACCCCACTCAACAAAATCACCGTTAGAACTAAAAGTTATATACGCCTGATTACCGTCACCGTTGGCTTCAATAACTAAACAACCAGTATCAGACCCAGTAAAGGTAAAGGTGCCGGGGGTGAAACTGGCTACAGTGGCAAAAAGGGTGCCGTCATCAGCCTGCTCCAGCAACTTTACATCCGTATATCTACTGGTACCGGGTAGGGTCAGTCCTTCCCACGTGTTCATAGTGGTAGCGCTGCCCGCAGCGGTCACCGCAGTGCCGGCTACCATAAAACTGGAAAGCATAGCAATAGTCATCACTAAGCCCAGTATTTTTAATATTTTATTTTTCATCGACCTATTTTTCTCCTTAAAGTTAAAACCAAATTTATTTATATATATATTACCCTTTTACGCCCCTACAAAAAACTCGGAACCTTTGGCTCCTTTTTTATAGAGACAAGGTGTTTCTATGTTGCTGCAGAGTTGTTAGCACAACTTCTCCCCCTGCGGGTTGCTTCATTAGCCCTAACCTCCTTTCATTATGCCTATTTTATATAATACCACACCCTGTCAAGATGTGCCAGACATAAATCCGTCGATATAACTTAATTACGTATGTAAATAACCGGGCGTTATTCCTTTAACCTGATTATAATACACCACACAAAACAGGATGTAAAGACTTTTTTCAATATTTTTTAAATATTTTTGTAAAATTTTGCTCCCGTCTTCCAAATCTATTTAGCGCAAACATAATTGTATATTAATTTGATTAATTAAGGGTGTTTACTCTTGAGAGCTTATTTCTCTTTCCCAAGGTTTGTCAGGAATTCGGCATTGGTGCGTGTCTTACGCAGGCGCTCCAGCACCCTTTCCGTAGTATCTACGGAGTTGGCGGAATCCGATGAAATCATAGACATCATTCTCTTTAAGAGCTGTACCTGTCGAATGGTTTCGGGGCTTAAAAGCAGGTCTTCACGACGGGTGCCGCTGCGTGTAATATCCATTGCCGGGAAAACACCGCGTTCCGCCAGGCGGCGGTCCAGGTGCAATTCCATGTTACCGGTGCCTTTGAACTCTTCGTAGATCAGGTCGTCCATGCGGCTGCCGGTATCCACCAGGCAGGTAGCCAGTATCGTTAAGCTGCCGCCGCCTTCTACATTGCGGGCAGCGCCGAAGAACTTCTTGGCGGGGTGCAGGGCGACGGGGTCGATACCGCCGGATAAAGTACGACCGCTGGAAGGCATCGCCAGGTTATAAGCCCTGGTTAAACGGGTAATACCGTCGAGTACGAGCAAAACATCCTTACCGGCTTCTACCATCCTCTTGGCTATCTCCAGCGTTAATTCGGCAACGCGGGTATGGTTTTCAACGGGTTCATCGAAGGTGGCGGCGATAACCTGCCCCTTGACCGAACGTCTCATATCGGTCACTTCTTCGGGGCGCTCACCGATAAGGCAGACGATAAGATTTATATCGCTATAGTTGGTGGTAGCCGCATTGGCTATCTTCTTGAGCAGCATCGTCTTACCCGCCTTGGGCGGGGAAACTATCATGCCGCGCTGTCCCCTGCCTACGGGGGCAATCAAGTTCAATAAGCGGGTGGAGAGGTTATCGGGGGTGGTTTCCAAATCAATCAATTTATCCGGGTAGATGGGGGTCAAAGAATTGAAATAGGGACGGCTTTTAGAGGCTTCGGGGTTGAGGTCGTTGATGGCTTCGACACGAAGAAGGCTGTAGTATTTTTCGCCGGTCTTTGCCGGCCTGCCCTGTCCCACCACCATATCGCCGGTGCGCAGACCGAAACGGCGTATCTGAGATTGTGAAACATAAATATCGGAGGAACCGGGTAACAGGCTGCCCTGCCTTAAGAACCCATAGCCATCAGCCATAATATCCAGAATACCGCTGCAGAAGAGATTCCCCTGCTGTTCGGCGCTCGCCTGAAGCAGGCGCATCACCAACTCCTGTTTCCTTAAGCCGGTGCAACTGGTAAGCCCGCTTTCCTTTGCCAGCTCCAGCAGTTCTTCCCTGTTTTTATTCTCTAATTGACTGATTTCCATAGCCTTACCTCTTTCTTTTTCCTTTTACCTCCTCAAGATATGCCCGATTCCTGACCTTTAGACAACTGCCTCTAACAGAGCAAATATTCAGTAACAGGGCCTCTGAGTACATATTTAATATATTTATTATTTGAATAATATACTTTATATATATTATGGATTGAAATCTTATTTTATTTACGTATCATCCGATACCCTGCGCCAGTCGCAGAAGAAACGTTCTATACCGATGTCCGTGAGGGGATGCTTTATCATTTGTGTTAAAACCTGATAGGGAACGGTGGCAATATGCGCCCCCGCCTTTGCCGCTATTATACAATGCTGTGGATGACGAATACTAGCAGCAATTACCTTTGTTGTCAAGTTATAGTTCTTATAAATATCGACAATATCTTCCACCAGCGACATGCCATCATTGCCGATATCGTCCAGCCGGCCGACGAACGGGCTGACATAAGATGCACCGGCGAGCGAAGCAAGCAGCGCCTGATTTACCGAAAAGCACAGGGTCATATTTACCTTTATCTGTTCCTTCGCCAGAACAGAGGTTACTTCCAACCCTTCGGCGGTAGCCGGAATTTTTATTACTACATTGGTTGCCCAGGAGGCAATTTCCTTCGCCTGTTCCAGCATCGCCGTTACCCCCTCCACCACCACTTCCACCGATACCGGACCGGGGACGATAGCGCATATCTCTTTTACAACCGCCTTATAATCCCGGTGTCCCTCTTTAACTATAAGCGTAGGATTGGTGGTAACGCCGCTGACGACTCCCAGCCTTACCCCCTGTTTTATCTGTTCTATATTGGCCGTATCTAAAAATATACGCATCTCGGTCTCCTGTTCATGAATTAAGAGGTAACGACGGTTGTGCCCCTTCCCGCAGCACGTCTTTAGCAGCATCGATGAAACCCCTGAACAACGGGTGGGGCCGCCCGGGGCGGGATATGAACTCCGGATGGAACTGGCAACCCAACATCCATGGATGATCTTTCAATTCGCATATCTCCACCAGTCTGCCATCAGGGGAAAGACCGCTATAAACCATTCCGGCTTTATTTAAAATGTCACGGTAATCATTATTAAACTCATAGCGATGGCGATGCCGTTCATAGATTTCCGCTTTACCATAAGCATCGGCGGCATGTGTGCCGGCAACCAGCTTGCATGGATATGTTCCCAGTCGCATGGTTCCGCCTTTTTCACTTATGCATTTCTGTTCGGGTAGATATGCTATAACAGGCTGAGCGGTGCATTCATCGAACTCGCTGGAATTGGGGGTATCCGAGCATAGCACGAAACGGGCAAACTCTATGACCATGACCTGCATCCCCAGGCAAATCCCGAAATAAGGGATCTTGTTCTGCCGGGCGTATTTTACCGCCTTGACCATACCATCGATACCCCTTATGCCAAACCCACCGGGAACGATTATTCCCTGGGCTTGCTTTAACAGGCTTTCACCACCGGGTTTTGCCAGTTCCTCGGAGTGAACCCATTGCATCTTGATCTTCCTTTTATGATATAAGCCGGCATGACATAATGCTTCCCGAACCGAATAATAGGCATCCTCCAGCTCTACATATTTACCGACCAGCGCAATATTTATCTCATCTACCGGTTCCTTTATACAGGAAACCATGTTACGCCATAGTTCAAGGTCGGGATGACCCTGTTTTAACCCCAATTTCTTGATCACCAGGTCACCCATACCGGCTTCTTCTAATATCAGGGGTACTTCGTATATGGTAGATACCGTCGGTAACGGAATGACCGCTTCAAGCTCGACGTCGCAGAAAAGCGATATCTTATCACGAATGCCGTCGGCAATCGGGTAATCGCTGCGGCAAATTATAACATCCGGCTGAATACCGATACGCCTGAGTTCGTTGACACTATGCTGTGTAGGCTTCGTTTTCAACTCTTTCGTTGAGTTTATGTAAGGTAGAAGCGTAACGTGAATATATAAAACATTATCGCGGCCTACGTCCTTACGCATCTGCCTGATAGCTTCCAGGAATGGTTGCCCTTCGATATCGCCGACAGTACCACCCACCTCGACAATGATCACATCAGCCTTTGATTTCTCCGCCAGCTTATTAAACCTCTGTTTTATCTCGCCGGTAAGATGGGGCACCACCTGTATCGTTCCACCAAGAAAATCACCCCGCCTCTCCTTACCGATAACAGCGCTGTAGATCTGTCCCGAGGTTATGTTGGATTCCGCAGTAAGTTCTATATCTATAAAGCGCTCATAATTGCCCAGGTCGAGGTCGGTTTCGGCGCCGTCCCTGGTGACAAAAACCTCGCCGTGCTGATACGGAGACATCGTTCCGGGATCTACATTTAAGTATGGATCCATCTTTAGAACCGAGACGCTTATGCCACAGCTTTTCAGGATATTGCCGATAGAGGCAACCGTGATACCTTTACCAACCGAACTGACTACGCCACCGGTTACAAAGATATATTTTGACATAATTAGAATCTTTTTCTGGATTTCATAGGATTTTAAGCTTTTTAAGACTAATTATAGTAAAAACCCTCTATTTTAAAGTAGTTGGCCGATCACATTAAAAAACCGGGAATATACCGGATAAAATTTCACACAGGGGTTTTTAAAGAATGGGTTTCTTTTATTATAAGAATCCATGATGTTAATTGTCAAGTCTTACAGGGATATTTTATCACCGGTTCTTAACAATCATGGGCGGTGGTTGTTTCCGCTCTAATCCTTCGACAAGCTCAGGACAAGCGGCTTAAGTAACCGTCATCCTGAGTGAAACGAAGGATCTCTACGAAACCCCGTAATTACCCAGATCCGAATATTATTAAACCTGCTTAGCTTATCTTAATCAGTAGTAAAGAGATTGCTTCGTCGCCCCGATTTATAAGTAGAGGAATCAGG
>JAQTVR010000087.1 GCA_028706995.1 Dehalococcoidales bacterium | reverse complement strand
GGAGCTATAGGAATAGTGCTGGATCTACGCGATAATCCCGGGGGATTATTAAGCTCGGTGCTGGATATAGCCAGTTGTTTTATTATCGATGGTGATATTCTAAGCGTTCGCTATAACGATGGAAGCGTAAGAAAATATGTTAGCAATAATCAGGACGTAACCACGGACCTGCCGGTCGTTGTGCTGATAAACGGTAATAGCGCCAGTGCCAGCGAGGTCCTAGCAGGAGCGCTGCAGGATCATGATAGGGCTTTAATTGCCGGCAAGATAACTTACGGCAAGGGCAGTGTAAATACACTAAACAAGCTTGCCGATGGTTCCGGGTTATATATTACAATTGCACGCTGGTTGACCCCCGACGGAAATCTTATCGAAGGGGTGGGTGTTATCCCGGACGTGGAGTTAGAGCTTACCGGAGATGATGCTATACAGTGGGCTATCGATTATCTTAACGGTAATAGATAAAGGGATATTAAAAAAATCTCAATTCCGGGAGGGGTAAAGGGTTTTGCCCCTCTTTTTTTATCCGGTTATGGCAGATCGTAATAGCTTTCTTTGAGCAGCAGCGCATCGTATTCCTGCATGGGACTTTCGCATATCACCATGCCGCTTACATTATAATCCTTCAAAACCTTGAGCGCTTCCATATATCGCATGTCCGATTCTTTTAGCGGCAGGTGTCTTTTTTCGCCTGTAGCAGAGTATTCTATTCCGGAGAGGTGTATGTGCATGTTATTTAACGACTCGTTCCCGAGTATTTTAATAATTTCATCGAGAATCGAAGCGAACTCAGTATAGGAATTATAGCTGCCGGTACGGGCATGCAGGTGGGCAAAGTCTACGCAGGGAGCCAGTCCTGTAAGCCTGGTGCACAGGTCAGCAATTTCCGTCACAGACCCGAACTGGCTGCTTTTTCCGCTAACCTCGGGTCTGAGTGTTATATGTATTTTTTCATCTTCGATTTTCTGAAGCACTTCTGCGATGTATTTCACCACTGTTTGTGCGGTCTTTTCCGATGAATCCCCCATATAGTAAGCAGGATGAAAAACTATGCTTTGAGCCCCGCACAAGGCTGCAATATGGGCGGCATTAAAAAGATAGCTCTGACTGATTCTTATCTTGGATGTCTGCCTTGCGTTGAAATTGAGGGCATAGGGGGCATGAGCCGATAATAATATGCCGGTGCTTTGAGAAACCTCTCTGACCAGTTCCGCTTCCGGCTTTTTTAAATAGACCTTTTGCACGAATTCCAGCTCCATGCAATCAAGCTCCAGGTCAGCAACGCGTTGAATACCATTAACAGTATCGGGTTGGGAAGTGCTCAGCGGGATACCAGCAGTGCCGAATAACAATCTGTCCATGTTGTTTATAGTATAACATTTTAAGATTAATAATATTACTTTTAACCCCGAAAGCAGTCCCTATAGTAGCAAAAAGCAAGGCTTGCCGTGAGTCATTTATAAAAAGGTTTGCATTGCATGCGTGTTTAGTTTAAAATACTTTTTTATGAGATACGTACGTTTTGAAATCAATGGTAAAAAAGAATACGGTGTACTGAACGACCATACAGTTCAAAAATATGAAGGTAAACCCTTCATATACTTGGAACCGACGCAGGAATTCTATCCGCTGGGGCAGGTAAAGCTCTTAGCCCCCTGCGAGCCTTCCAAGATAATAGCCATGGGCTTAAACTATCATTCCCATGCTAAAGAGATGGATATGCCTCTCCCAAATTCCCCCCTAACCTTCCTTAAACCCTCTACAGCGGTGATTGGGCCAAATGATAATATCATCTATCCATCTGCTTCCACTAGAGTGGATTATGAAGGCGAAGTGGCTGTGGTGATCAAGAAAGCCGGTTGGCGCATATCCAAAGCTGATGCAATGGATTATGTGCAGGGCTATGCCTGTTTTAACGATGTCACCGCCCGGGATTTGCAGAAGGTCGATGTCCAGTGGACTCGGGCTAAGGGGTTCGATACCTTTGCATCGGTAGGTCCGTGGATAGAAACAGACCTCGATCCGAATAATATCGATCTTGAAACCTATCTGAATGGCAAATTAAAGCAGAAGGGCAATACCAGTGACTTCATCTACACGGTTCCCGAGATCATTAACTTCATCTCAAGTGTAATGACGCTGTTACCCGGTGATATTATCGCTACAGGCACTCCGAGCGGCATCGGGCCTATGTACCCGGGAGATATAGTGGAGATAAAGATAAACTCTATAGGAACGCTCAGGAACACTGTAATCAAAAACGGCTGTTAATTAACAATGATATAAAGTTTTAGGTAAAGAAAAAGGCTGGGAAACCGGTCTTTTTATTTTGTGTTGAGCCTGAAATACTCTGTAACATCCTGCCGAGTCAGGTAGATAATTATCAATACGCTTATTATAGTTCCAACAGGTATGGCAATAAGGGTGAAAGCGGCATGAACGATACTCAGCACCCGTCCCCATTCCTGGTCTTTAATAATTCCCACCGCGGCGGTTACTGAGATTATTATATACGAAATAAGAATTAGTATACCTACGCTTAAAGCAAAGATGGCGCCGGGTATTGCAGACCCCCACATGGAGGCGGTGGCATCGGGAAAGGCAAGAATGGCAATAGCCAGCAAGCCGATAAACGCTAGAAAGGCAGTTAAAAACTCCCAGACGACTACCAGCATCAGTAAATCCGGCTTTTTCATCCTGTTATCCTTTTTTAATACTTTGCTATTGACTATTCTAGAGGTGGAATTAGATGATGTCAATAGACCTTCCGGAACTGAATTCCCAATACTGCCCTGTTGTATGCTTGCCGGGCAAATAACAGGGCAAACATCGCAGTAGTCAACTATGATGAAAGGTTTGAGATGCTAAATCAGTTTTCGCATTTTTTTATAAGAATAAACCTACGTTATGACCCATGTATCATTACTAGGCTGTTATATCTCTCTTTTTAAACATGTATAAGGATGCTGTCAGGAAAACAATACAGTAGACGGTCAATGTTAATGTAGCATGAAGTGTTGACAGCGAAGTCCCTGCAGATGGAAGCATACCCTGACTGAATGGACTGGGTGGCATGATTGCAGTGACATTAGGGCCGATCAGGTAATCCGGTATTTTAGACAACCACCCCCCAGCCTGACCGAGGAGACTCACAGCTATAGATTCTATAAAGTAGAACCCCAGTCCTCCACCTATGCCGGCTATAGCAGAGCGGCCTAAGAAGGCAAAGAAGGTAGCCATCAGTATGTATGGGAGTAAAGCGAATAGTGTCCATCCGAAATTTGCAAGCTGCTCTCTAATTAAAGAGGCAGTTATAGAGTCCCAGTTAACACTGCCTAATAGATTGGAGGTGATCAAAGCCAGAATAGATCCTATAACAACGGAGATTAATAGCCCTATGAATGCTACAATAATAAGGGAAACCAGCTTCGATATAACAAAATGATATCTGATCCCTCTTCTTGTCAAAACCTGCCTTATGGATCCCCAACCATATTCATTGCCTATTGATGACGCTCCCAGAATTATCATTAAAAGCGTTCCAATAGTACCTGCGGTGGAAAAAATCGTGTTGAATACGCCGGGGAACTGGAGCGAAGCTTTTATCTCATCTATAGCTACTCCATGCATCCCGTCAGGTGGACTGGAAATTATACCGTAAGTGGCAAAAAACATCAGGCAGAAAAATGTTGCAAGTATAATAAGCAATATCCATGTCATACTTCTTTTGCGCAGCTTAAAAAGCTCAGCTCTAATCATATCAATCATTAGTTTGTTCTCTCCTCAGTTATTTCCAGGAAAAAGTCCTCGAGTGTGTTATCTTTAGCTCTCATTTCGGTTATAAAGATATCTTCCCTGGCTAAAACAGCGCTTATTTGGGCATATCTCTCTGCATTGACATCGATAAAAAGTTTATCATCCTCTCTGACGATGGACCTTATCCAATCGAGATTGTTTAAAACCGCCATAGCCTTTTCAGGTTCGGTTACTTGTAGCTGTAATAAATCACCTTTCTTCATCAGGTCCTTTACCGGCCCCTGTGTAATCATCTTGCCATGTTGGATAATGGCCACGCGTTCACAAATCTGTTCCACCTCGTGCAGTAGGTGGCTGTTAAGAAAAATCGTTTTTCCCTCGTGGCCCAGCTTGATGATTAATTCGCGAATCTCCTTCACCCCTGCTGGGTCTAGACCGTTGGTCGGTTCGTCTAAAACGATGAATTCGGGATCACTAAGTAGAGAGCAGGCTATGGCCAGACGCTGCTTCATCCCCAGTGAGTAGGTACTAAACTTATCCTTTTCGCGGCCTGACAACTCTACAAGATCCAGAACCTTTTCGATCCTTGTGCTGCTTATTCCCCCGGTAATCCGGGCAATGTAGTTTAAATTATTTTCCCCTGAAAGATAGGGATAGAATCCGATACTTTCCGTCATAGCCCCCACTCTTTTTAGTATTTGGGGTAAATGCAACTGAGTATCCAGACCGAAGATCTCTACTTTCCCTGAGGTAGGAGCGACAAGCCCCAGCATCATTCCCACTGTTGTGCTTTTCCCGGCGCCATTAGGGCCTAAAAAGCCAAATATCTCTCCTTTGCGAACCTCTAGACTAAGGTCATCTACGGCTACCAGTTTGCCGAAATGCTTGGTTAGATGTTCGGTTCGGACAACCAAATCAGCATTATTATCCATAAAAACCACCTTTTACGTTAAATTAGGGTAAACCTATCAGTAGGACCGGCTTTTGGTAAACTACTTAGGAGGCTCATCATCTTCTTTCAGCATACTCTCAAATAAAGACATATGCTCCATAGACTTACTCAATAATTCCGAAATAGTTTCCCTTTTGATAATCATTAATCCGGTACCATGAAAGCCCCCCAAAATAATCAACTTATCACCGGATATAATTTCCATGTCGTGGCGGGCTTCAGCTGGTATTACTATCTGTCCTCGTTCACCAACAACAACCGCCCCATAAAACTTAGGCATCTCTTCCTTAAATTTATCTTTCATGGAATCAGACCTCTGTTTATTAAGTAATACTATTCATATAATACATACATTACATACTTTAGTCAAAAGAAGCAAAACCAGCACCCGATCTAAAAGTCTGAGAACATATGCAATACGTGCTAATTTCGCGCAGGCAGCCGAGGCTAATATAAGTATTAATCGCCTTGTCAGTTATAAGTTATCCGTATAACTCTGTAGGGTAATATTTACTTTCCCGCCTTCTTTTGCAGTTCGTAAAGCTTGTTCAGGGCTTCAAGGGGTGTTAAAGCATTGATGTCTAATTTCTCCAGTTCCTCAAGCACTTCCGGCTTCTGCCCGAAGAGCGAAAGCTGGGGAGTCGCCTTTTCTTTATGGTGTTTCTTTAAGGGTTTAGATGAATTCGTGCGGCTGGTGGTTTCCAGT
>JAQTVR010000086.1 GCA_028706995.1 Dehalococcoidales bacterium | reverse complement strand
TATCCCAAACCCACATCATTTAGTGTTTTTAACTTATTTTTTACATTGGGAAAATGATCAAAATATGACAGAGCCTGTTCCACGGTCATATCCAGCACTTCGGCGATATTCTTTCCCTTGAAATGTATTTCCAGTACTTCCCTGTTATAGCGTTTCCCCTTGCAAATTTCACAGGGAACGGTAACATCGGGTAAAAACTGCATCTCTATCTGGATAAATCCCTCACCGCGGCAGGCTTCACACCTGCCGCCTTTGACGTTAAAAGAAAACCTGCCGGGACCGTATCCCCTGATTCGAGCTTCAGGAGAAGTGGCAAAGAGTTCGCGTATAGGTGTAAATGTACCGGTATAGGTCGCAGGATTACTGCGAGGTGTACGCCCAATTGGTGATTGGTCTATGTTTATAACCTTATCTATGTTTTCAATGCCCTCGATGCAATCGGCATCGCCGGGTTTCTCCCGAGCGTTGTACAGTATTTGGGCTAATTTTTTATGTAAAATATCGCTTATCAGTGTGCTTTTGCCGCTCCCGGAGACACCGGTAACACATACCAGCTTACCCAGCGGAATGGTGACATCGATGTCCTTAAGATTGTTCTGTCTGGCTCCCCTGATGACAATATCAGCACCGGAACCGTTACGCCTTTTATCAGGTAAAGGAATAGATTTCCTGCCGCTAAGATACTGGCCGGTTATGGATTCTTCCGAAGCCATTATTTCTTCCAGTGTGCCACTGGCAACAACACACCCCCCATGCTCACCGGCACCCGGTCCCATGTCGATAATATAATCGGCAGCACGCATCATAGCCTCGTCGTGTTCGACGACGATAAGGGTGTTACCTAAGTCTTTTAATTCTTTTAAGGTACGGATAAGACGGTAATCGTCGGCCGGGTGAAGCCCTACTGTGGGTTCATCACAAATATATAGTACCCCCATCAAGCCGCTGCCTATCTGGGTAGCCAGCCGTATCCTCTGCCCTTCCCCGCCCGAAAGTGTGCCTGCCGTTCTATCTAAAGACAGATAATCCAGTCCAACGTTCTCAAGAAAACCTAAACGTGCCCCGATTTCTTTTAATATTTCACGGGCTATTTTCTTTTCACGCTGATTGAAAATGGTATCCTTGCCGCCCAGTACCTTTATCCATGCAAGTACATGAATAACCGACATAGAGGTTACATTATTGATATCCTTACCACCGATAGTGACTGCCAGCGCTTCGGGTTTGAGTCTTTTGCCTTCGCACACGGTACAGGTTCTCGTTACCATGTAGCGCTCAATGTAAGAACGGGATGTATCGGATTCGGTATCGTGATATAGCCTTTCCATGCGCGGGATCACCCCTTCGAAACCATCGGCGTACTCCCGTTCATGACCTCTGCCGTCCCTGTATTTATATGAATAATCCGACTCACCATATAATATGAGTTTTATTTGCTCAGGGGTTAATTCCTTTATGGGCGTATCCATAGAAAAACCATGGCGGCGTGCCATTTCTCTTACCGAATACAGGTACCAGCTTTGCCATTGATACGGGTGAATAGCCCCCTCCTTCAGGGATAGCTCCTTATCGGGAAGAACAAGGTTGGGATCGATGACCATCTTTACCCCCAGCCCGGTGCAATCAGGACAGGCTCCGTGAGGGCTGTTAAAACTGAAAGTTCTCGGGGCGATCTCTCCCAGGCTGATGCCGCAATGGACGCAGGCGAAATGCTCTGAAAAGAGCAGTTCCTCTCCATCGATGATCGATACCAGTACTATCCCCGCTCCCAGCTTTAACGCTGTCTCCACTGAATCGGCTATACGCTGGCTTTCGCTCTGTCCTATAACCAACCTGTCGATAACAACTTCTATTGAGTGCTTTTTCTGCTTATCCAGCTGAAATTCATCTGAAAGGTCATGCACCTCTCTATCCACACGAACACGTGAATAGCCGGATTTGCGTAGATCAATGAATACCTGCTGGTATTCACCCTTGCGGTCCTTTACCAGCGGTGCAAGTATCATTATACGCATATCCTGCGGTAATGACTGAATTGCATCTACTATCTGCTCAACGGTTTGTACCGTTATTTCACGCCCGCAACCGGGGCAATGCGGGTGGCCTGTCCGCGCAAATAAAAGCCTCAAATAATCATATATTTCGGTTACTGTCCCCACGGTAGAACGCGGGTTCCGGCTGGTGCCTTTTTGGTCGATAGATATTGCCGGACTTAATCCCTCTATATAGTCGACATCCGGCTTTTCCATCCGCCCTAAGAACTGGCGGGCATACGCCGAAAGCGACTCCATGTAACGTCTTTGCCCCTCGGCATAGATTGTATCGAATGCCAGCGAGCTTTTGCCGGAACCGGAGACTCCGGTAATCACCACCAGTTTATCCCTTGGTATTACTACATCTATATTTTTTAAATTATGTTCTCTTGCACCTTTTATTATTATTGAATCTAAAGACAATGTTTTCTCCTATTCATAATATTGTAACACTAGCTATCAAACCTAACAAGCAAAATGGTAAAAGCTTACTGATCAATCAGCTTAACAATTGGCAAAGGCTCTATCGACTGAGTTATAATACAGTATATGAAAATAATAGTTGATGCAGCCGGAGGAGATTATGCTCCCCACGAAATAGTTAAAGGTGCCATAAAAGCCGCCCAGGAATATAATGATATAGAAATAGCCCTGGTCGGTAAAAAATCCCTGCTTCATGTCCTGTTAGGAAAGCAATTAAAAAAGCTCAATATATCTATTATCGACGCCAGCCAGGTTATTGAGTTTCATGAACACCCAATGGAAGCGATACGAAAGAAACCCAACTCTTCCATAGTAGTGGGAATTAATCAGATAAAAGAAGGAAAAGGCGATGCTTTTGTTTCTGCCGGCAATACCGGCGCAGTACTGTGTGCCGCCCTGTTCAGTCTGGGCAGAATAGAAAACATCGAACGTCCTGCTCTTGCAAGCTTAGTTGGGCTTAATCGCTCTTCGCCGGCTATCCTGTTAGATGCAGGAGCCAATGCTGATTGCCGCCCGTTTCACCTGTTGCAATTTGCCGAGCTCGGTAATATATACGCAAAAGGCGTTTTCGGGATAGAAAAACCTCGCATCGGTTTGATGAGTAACGGTGAAGAGGAAACCAAGGGCAACCGCCTTACACTGGAAAGTCATGCATTGTTAAAAAAGTCCAATCTGAACTTTATCGGTAATATCGAAGGTAATGATCTGGCTAGAGGTGTTGCCGATGTTATCGTTACCGACGGTTTTACCGGCAATGTGATTGTAAAAACCGTGGAAGGACTGGGGGATTCGTTTATTAAGCTACGCCAATCGAAAAATAGCCCCCATGGAAACCATAGATTACAGGGGCGTGCCTTACTGGAAGATGTTGGACTGGGTTTCCTTGTTAAAGGAATGGATTTCAGGGAATACGGCGGAGCTTGTTTACTCGGCGTTAAAGGTAATGTCATAGTATCTCACGGTCGATCTCAAGCTACAGCAATAAAAAATGCTATCAGACTGGCCAAACGAACGGCGGAAGGCAATGTCTGCCGGTTGATATGGGAGTTGAATAGTAATGAACAAGTTATATGATGTCATCATTATCGGCGCAGGTCCGGCAGGACTTACAGCAGGGCTTTATACTTCAAGGAATAAGCTCAGTACTCTGCTTATAGAAAAAGGCATTATCGGCGGTAATATCAACGAAGCCGAAAAAGTCGATAATTACCCTGGCTTTCCGCAGGGTATCAGCGGTATCGAGTTGACTACCCTGATGCATGAACAAGCAGTCTTATATGGAACCGAAGAACTTAACGATGAAGTTATCACTGTAAAGACACAAGATAAGATAAGGATCGTAAAGACCTCTCGGGGTGATTTTTCGGCTAAAGCATTGATAATAGCCGGCGGCTCCGAGAGACAAAAGATGAATGTGCCGGGGGAAAAGGAATTCACCGGTAAAGGCGTTTCCTATTGCGCCACTTGCGATGCCCCATTCTTTAGAGAAAAGAAAGTAGCAATTATAGGCGGGGGAAATGCAGCCATTTTTGAAGCCTTACATGTAGCTAAGTTTGCATCCAAAGTAAACATAATTCACAGGCGTAACGAACTGAGAGCAACAGCCATCGTGCAGGATAAAGCCTTCGCCGAACCTAAGATCGAGTTCATATGGAATACGGTTGTCACGGAAGTCGAGGGTGAGATTTTTATTAAAAGATTGAAACTTGCCGATGTCAATACCGGAGAAGAATCTTCTGTTGAAATCGACGGCGTCTTTGTAGCTATAGGTCTTATACCCAGCACCTCTTATTTGAAGGATATCGTTGCCCTGGACAACATGGGTTATATTATCGTAAACGACAGGATGGAAACAAATGTCCCCGGTATTTTTGCCGCCGGAGACATACGTTCCAATTCCATACGACAGGTTATTTCGGCTGCCGGTGACGGGGCTACCGCAGCCTTCTATGCCAATATTTTTATCGAGAAATAGGTTTTCTCCACCCTGTCGTTGCAGTATAATGTCTATATTAAAGGATAAAGATTATGAATGTCGTGTTTTTAAAGGATGTCCCAAACGTAGCCAAATCCGGTGAAATAAAGAACGTGCCCAACGGCTATGCCAGAAACTATTTAATTCCTAATAAACTGGCAGCTCCGGCAACCGCTGGTATAAAAACGAAAATAGAAGCTCAGACCAGAGTGCGGGAAAAGAAAAAGGCTAATATAGAAGACGAGTTACAACAGACTGCCGAACAACTTGGTAAGCTGAATATTATAATGAAAGCCAAGGTCGGCGCCAAGAACCGCCTTTTCGGTTCCATAACAAGCGCCGATATAGCTAAAGAACTGGAGACATCCGCCGGACTGGTCATCGATAAGCGAAAGATAGAATTATCAGAGCCCATCCGTGAACTCGGTACTTTTGAGGTAACTATCAAACTCAACAAAGATATTACTCCAAAATTAAAAGTTACAGTGAAAGAACTGGAGGCTATTTAAAGTGCCGGGCGACAAGTTGCCGCCACACGATATCGACGCCGAAGAAGCAGTAAATGGATCTTTGCTCATTGATGGCAAAGCCATATATGAGATAGCCATTTTTTTGCAGCCGAAGGATTTCTACAGCGAACAAAATAAATGGATATACCAGGCTTGCCTGTCTCTTTATCAACGTGACGATGCAATAAATCAGATAACAGTTGCACAGGAACTGGAACGCGAAGGAAAGCTGGAAAAATCCGGTGGAGCGGCTTATTTAAGCCACTTGATATCCATGGTACCCACATCCCTGGATATCGAACACTATTCCCGCATCGTTTATCGCCTTTCAATAATGCGGCAGCTTATATCTGCTGCCGATAAAATATCTCAAATCGGTTATGAAGCCGATCCCGACATCAGCGCCTCGCTCAATCGCGCAGAAGACATGT
>JAQTVR010000085.1 GCA_028706995.1 Dehalococcoidales bacterium | reverse complement strand
AGGCCTGTAATCCAGGTATTTGAGGGCAGTATCCCGGCACTTTTGATATTGATTGTTTTTCTTCAGTGCTTCAATCTGCTCCAAGGACAATTCTTGCCCCACCCGGAGCCCTTCTTTTAGAACTATTTCGGCTTCCAGTTTGAAAGCAAATTTATCATCTAAAAACAGGCTCATCGATTTGCTATGCCCTTGACTCCCGGACAGGCCGGTTATTATTTTCACTTATTCCGTAACCTCTCAATAATAAAAAGAGCCGAGGTTCCTGCCTCAGCTCTATCACGCCTGGTATCTTCTTTTTATTAACCTATCAAATTATGATCGGTCAATCATCGTTAGAAACACTATATGCGGTGACAGCTGAGAACCTGACCTTCTGTTCAATCTCTTGAGCCAGCTCAGGATTGTCCTTCAGGTATTTCTTAGCGCTCTCTCTACCTTGTCCCAGGCGAATGTCACCATAAGAGAAAAAAGCTCCGGATTTCTTGATTAATTCCGTCGCAACACCCAGATCTATCACGTTTCCTTCTTTGCTTATTCCCGAATCGAACATAATATCGAATTCGGCTATTCTAAATGGAGGAGCTACCTTGTTTTTGACCACCTTGGCCTTTACACGCGTCCCGACAGCTGTATTACCCTGCTTGATAGTTTCCACTCTGCGCAGGTCGATCCTGACCGAGCTATAGAATTTCAATGCACGTCCACCGGGTGTTATCTCCGGGTTTCCGAATACAATGCCCACTTTCTCACGTAGCTGATTAATGAATATCACCGCAGTTCCCGATCTGCCTATAGCTGCCGTTAACTTTCTTAATGCCTGAGACATCAATCTTGCCTGCAAGCCTACGTGAGTGTCACCCATCTCACCTTCTATCTCTGCCCGGGGTACCAGAGCGGCAACACTGTCGATAACAACTACGTCGACGGCTCCGCTCCTTACCAGCGCCTCTGCAATCTCAAGAGCTTCTTCGCCGGTATCCGGTTGCGAGATTAAAAGGTCATCAAGGTTAACGCCACAATGGGCTGCATAGGTCGGGTCAAGAGCATGTTCGACATCGATATAAGCAGCTATACCTCCCCGCTTTTGGGCTTGGGCAATTATATGTTGACCCAGTGTGGTTTTTCCCGACCCCTCCGGCCCGAATATCTCCGTAACTCGTCCCCGGGGAATACCCCCTACGCCTAAAGCTAAATCTAGTGCCAATGAACCGCTGGGAATTGCCTCGACCGCCGGCTTATTAAAAGCCTCGCTGAGCTTCATAATGGAGCCCTTGCCGAATTGCTTTTCTATCTGACCGACAGCCAGTTCCAGTGCTTTTTCTTTTTCTGTGACCATATTTCGCCTACTGGCATAATACCATAATATAAAAGACTTAACAAGAGGCTGTAAGAGTCTATTACTTATCGGACTTTTTAGGGTTGATTAAAATTTTACAACTATTGTCGAAGGCTTAGAGCGGAATAGAATCACCAACCATAATTGAGAAGAAACTTTTTCAAATTACCTTGTCAGTTAATTGCATAGTTGTTATACTGAATAAGTTATTCAATTTCAGGGATGAATTAGAGAAAAATGGATTTTGAAACGGTTATCGGGCTGGAAGTACATGCCCAGCTTATAACAAAAAGCAAGATGTACTGCCGTTGCAGCGCAGATTATTCCAGCGATACCCCCAATACCCACGTCTGCCCTGTTTGCCTGGGGATGCCGGGAGTACTGCCCACTATCAACAAACAGGCAGTCGAATTCGGCATGATGACGGCACTGGCATTAAACTGTGCTATATCGGAATATACCAAGTTCGATCGCAAGAATTATCCGTATCCGGACTTGATGAAAGGATACCAGATTTCTCAATACGACCACCCTATCGGGCATCATGGCTGGATGGAAATAGAAGTAAACTGTTATAAAAAGAAGGCAGGGATAACCAGGGTGCACCTCGAAGAAGACGTTGCCAAGTTGATGCACCGCACATCTGAAAATGAGAAGTCTTATACCCTGGTGGATGTTAACCGCTCCGGAATGCCGCTTATGGAGATAGTTGGCGAGCCGGATTTGCGAACTCCCGAGGAAGCCAGGGAATACCTTATAAAACTGCGCAGTATATTACAGTACCTGGGGGTTTCCGCAGCTAACATGGAAGAGGGGAGTTTCCGGTGCGATGCTAATATCAGCATCCGGCCCGAAGGCACTACCGAGCTTTTAGCTAAGGTGGAAGTCAAGAATATGAATAGCTTCAAGGCAGTCCATAAAGCTCTGGAATATGAAGCCGAGAGACAACGCAAAGCTGTGGAGCAGGGCAAGAAGATTGCACAGGAAACAAGGGGCTGGGTTGAGGCTGCCGGCAAAACGGTATCCCAAAGGAGCAAGGAATATGCCCACGACTACCGTTATTTCCCGGAGCCGGACCTGCCTCCGCTTATGATAAGCAGCGACTGGATTGAAGAGGTAAGGGCCGGGTTACCGGAGTTACCCGAAGCCCGCCGTGACCGGTTTATGTCGCAATATGGATTACCGCTTTACGATGCCAATTTGTTGACTTCTTCTAAAGCGATGGCTGAATATTATGAGACAATGGTCAAAGTTAATAAAAACATACAGGCTAAAGAAATAAGCAACTGGCTTTTAGGTCCGGCAAGTGGCATAATTAATGCGGATGGCAGCAGCATCGAGAAATTCGGTGAAAGGGTCAGTCCCGAAAGGTTTGTCAGGCTATTGGAGCTGACTGCTGCCGGGACTATAAGTACTGCAAGCGCCAAGACCGTTCTCGAAGATATGTATAAAAGCAACAGGGATTCTGATAAAATAATAGCCGAACAGGGATTAGGACAGATAAAAGATACCTCGGAGATCGAGAAAGTCTCCGTTGAAATTATTGCTTCTAATCCACAGGCAGTGGCGGATTACAGGGCAGGAAAAGCCCAGTCTTTGAAATTCTTAGTGGGGCAGATGATGCGGGCGACAAAGGGCAGGACCGATCCCAATTTAGCCACTGAAATACTTAAAAAGAAACTAGAGGAAGGATAATATGGCAACCTATTTAATTATAGCTCAGATGGTACTTTCTGTAACGCTGGTGCTGCTTCTCCTGATGCAGACCAAGGGGGGTGGATTGGGGGGCATATTCGGCCAGGCGGATACTGTTTATCGTACCAGGCGCGGCATAGAAAAAACTGTATTTCAGCTTACCTTGATCATAGTTACCTTATTTGTAACAGTCTCTCTATTGATGCTCAAGCTGGGATAGCAGTCGGATGTTTGCAGTATGAACTCCATAATAACACTTACCAGTGATTTCGGTTTATACGATGGTTATGTTGCCTCTATGAAAGGTGTCATACTTGGCATAAATCCGGAAGTTACCCTGGTCGATATCTGTCATACTACCGAGCCGCATAATATCAATCAGGCAGCATTCGTACTCAGCACCAGCGTTAAATTCTTCCCGTCGAAGACCATTCATCTTATAGTGGTCGATCCGGGAGTCGGCACCAAGCGCCCGGCAATCATACTCAAAACTCCGCACGGTTGTTTCATTACCCCGGATAATGGATCACTGAGTTACGTCCTGGAGTCATATTTATTAGAACCGGTACAGACAAAAGGACCTATTTCTATAGCAAAGGGAATAAAACCGGGAATAAGCCTGGAAGCAGTGCAAATTACTAATCCCCGGTTTTGGAGAACCAATGTCAGCCCCACATTTCACGGACGAGATATCTTTGCCCCGGTAGCGGCGGCCCTGTCGCTGGGATTTCTTCCGGTGGAATTCGGAGAACCGGTAAACACTATAGAAATGTTTCCTTTGCCAAAACCTGATAAAAATCGTAACGGTTCCTTGACAGGGCACATAATATATATTGATAAATTCGGTAACCTGATAACAAATGTCCACTCAGGAGATATCCCTGTAAATAAACACCCTATTAATATTCAAGTCGGCGCCGAGCGTATCGTCGGCTTGAGCCGCACTTATGCCGACAAGAGCGGATTACTGGCATATATAGGAAGTAATGAATACATGGAGATAGCTGTTAAAGGCGGAAGTGCTGCCTCTGTACTCAATGTTAAAATAGGTGATGAAATACAATTATCTGATTAACCTAAAGGAGATTTTATGTCCAAAATAAAGCTGTGGTTCATGGAAACAAGACCTCAATTTCTCACCTTGTCTATCGTATTAACGTTCCTGGGAACTTCGATAGCCTGGTATTATGGTTATTTCAACTTCGGGTACGCTCTGCTTGCCGGCTTCGGCTTGGTGCTCACACACGGCAGCGTCAATGCCATCAACGATTATTTCGATTATAAGAGCGGTATCGATTTGAACGTCAAGAGAACCCCGTTTAGCGGGGGGAGCGGGCTTGTGCCTGAAGGTAAGATTACATCAAAGCAAGCCCTCTGGGTTGGCATCGTAACATCTCTGGTAGCCCTGGCGATAGGAATCTTTTTCGTGATAGTCAGCGGCTGGCAATTAATACCTTTGATACTTATAGCCGCCCTGTGCATGATCCTGTATACCCCGGTTATTCTAAAAACCTACTGGCCGGAGTGGTCTCCCGGTTTGGGGCTGGGGATTTTACCCATACTCGGTTTTTATTTCATACAGGCAGGCGAATATAGCTGGATAGTCTTAGTGGCATCCATACCTTCCGGGATCATGGTTCACAATCTATTGCTTATAAATGAATTTCCGGATGTGGAAGCGGATAGGATCGGCGGCAGACGGACCACGCCGGTCGTTTTCGGATTGGAGACTGCCAGTAAGGTTTATATTGTAGCCACCATAGCAATTTATGCGTGGATAGTCGGCTGTGTCATAGCAACACTGGTAACCGGTAGCGTAGTTATGCCGGTCTACTGCCTGATAGCCCTGTTGAGCCTGCCGTTTGCTTTAAAGGCGGTGCAGGGTTCGAGACAATATAATGATATGAGTAAGCTGGTGCCGGCTCTGGCAAACAATGTGATATTTATTATGTTAACCCATATATTGCTTGGTATAGGCTATATTCTGGATGGGGCCCTTTAAATAGTTATAAATGGATAATGCGGCAAATCAGGCCCAAAAGAATATGGATATAAAAGCCCAGAGCGGATTTTTACACCGGATTTTTACCGCCATTCCTTCCCGTTACGATATTATCAATCACCTTATGACCGGGGGAATGGACATCCTGTGGCGTAAAAAGGCTGCCCGGGAATGTCTTGCATTAAAGCCTCGAAAAGTTCTGGATATTTGTTGCGGCACAGGGGATCTAACTCTTGCCGTGTCCAAACTGGCTGGCAAGAATACCCGGATAACCGGTCTGGATTATAGCCGGTCGATGCTCGATGTCGCCACGCACAAGGCTGAGAAAGCCGATTATAAAATATCCTTCGTAGCCGGGGATCTTGCTGCCATCCCCTTTCCCAGAGAATCTTTCGACAGCCTTTGCAA
>JAQTVR010000003.1 GCA_028706995.1 Dehalococcoidales bacterium | reverse complement strand
TGGCCAAGGCAATAGCCGCAAACCAACCTTTATTCTCCTGAAGCCAATCCCAGACACAAGACCACATTGAATTGTTCTCCATCTAACTTTTAGTATATCATATTCTGAGTTAACCTGATAGGCATATTCGTAAATATACAGCTAATACCGGTTTTGTGTCAAGCGAAGCAGTTAAAAGGTTCTCTAAATCTGGTTGGTGATAGTTTCCGCTCTTTTTCCCTTTGAAGGGACTCACCCTTCGACAGACTCAGGGTGAGTGGGTATAGGATTATTGAAACCGCTCATGGTGAGTTTGTCGAACCAAAGCGGCGGTGATTATTTAAAAAGTATCTTCACAATCAAGATTGATTAGTAAAAGTTAAAAATATATTATCGGTTATATTAGTGAAGATGTGGTCATCGTGATAAAATGACATGTTATGGATAAAAAGTTACCATGTCTTACCGATATGAATTCCGGCCAGTTGCAGGAATTGATAGAATCTATCGGCGAATCCGGCTATCGTACCAGGCAGTTAAAGCAATGGATCTACCGCAAGATGGCTAAAGACTTCGATGAGATGACGGATCTGCCGCAAGAACTGCGCTGCCGGCTCAAGGAGAGTTTCCGGTTGCACAGCATGCAGGCGGTCAGTGAAGTAAGCGGATATAATGACACTACAAAAGTCCTGTTTACCGTGGCGGATAATAAAACCGTCGAATCTACTCTCATGCACTATCCGGCGGCTGTGGGTAAAGAGCGCAACACGATCTGTGTTTCCACTCAGGTAGGCTGTCCGATAGGGTGCCCATTCTGTGCTACAGGTCAGCAGGGGTTCGAGCGCAATCTTACACCGGGTGAAATTATAGACCAGGTGCTGTATTTTGCCCGTCTCTTACAGGAAACGGGTGGGGGAAAAGTAACCAATGTGGTTTTTATGGGGATGGGGGAACCCTTGGCTAATTATGATGCTTTACTTGCGGCGATAGAAAGCCTGAATTCCCCGGATATGTTCGGACTCAGCGCCCGTAACCTGGTTATTTCCACGTCGGGGCTGGTTCCACAGATGGACCGTTTGAGCCGGGAGGAACTCCAAGTCGGCCTGTCTATTTCGTTACACGCGGCCGATGATGCTTTGCGGAATAAGCTGGTGCCTGTTAATCAGAAGTATCCTGTCAGGGAACTGATGTCCGCCTGCTACAGTTATTTCAATATGACGGGGCGTCGTATCAGCTTCGAATATGCTCTGTTCAATGGTATTAACGATTCGCCGTCGCATGCCCGCTCCCTGGCGTATTTGCTCAAGGGATTTAATTGTCATGTTAATCTTATTCCGTCTAACAATACCGGTAATCCCGGTTACTTCGCCCCATCTCAATCCACGGTTACAACCTTTAAAGAAGAGCTGGAGCGGTTAAAAATAAACGTGACTCTGCGGCAGTCACGCGGGCAGGATATAAATGCCGGATGCGGGCAGCTACGCAGCCGTTTTCTTTCCGGAAAATCAAGCCTGTGATGTTCCGAGCAATGGCAGAAACCTTATCGCTCATAGCATAGTCAAGAGTGTAACGTGGGCGTCCTTTAAGGGAGAATCCCTTTTAAGGACGAAGTCCCCCTTCAGGATGAATAGCCCGTCGAACCATAGCGGGTGTCGAATATAGAATTGACATCCGTTTTTTATACTTTTAAAGGACTAACCCTTCGCCAGGCTCGGGACAAAAGAGGGTGGGCGGTAAAAAACCAGGCTGATTGTGGCAGGTCCTGAGTATATCGAAAGCCAATTTATGTAGAACAATAGCGGGATGATAGAGTCAGCAGGTATCTTATATGAGCAATATTACTTTACAATGTTGTCTCTTTGGCAGGCTTTCTGGTTACATACAGCGTGAGACCTTCCATCCTGAGTATGGTAACCTGCTCGTCAGGCTCTACTATGCCGGATTCCGAGATTGCGTTCCAGTATTCCCCCCTGTAAAAGACCGTTCCATCTGGATTTAGGGTGGTTTTTACTACAGCGGTCTTGCCAATGAGCTCTTCTCGGCCTGTCTTGGCCTGTCTGCGGTAAGTACTTATGACACGGTTAACCACCAGAGCGGACATACCGGTAATGATAATGACGACGGAGGCAATGAGCCAGGGGTCTATCTGGAAAACCGGAGATGCTCCGGCAAATAGGATCATGGAACCGATGACGAGTGAGACCACACCCCCGGCGGTAAATAAACCGAAGGTAGTGGTTAAAACTTCAGCAGCAAATAAACCGAAGGCAAGAATAATAAGCAGGACACCGGCCCAGTTTACCGCCAGTATTCCCAGAGAATAGAAGGCGAAAAGCAAACTGATGGTACCGACGACTCCGGGGAATATGAGCCCGGGATTCAATATCTCTATGATTATACCCAGCGAGGCTAAACTTAACAGCAGAAAAGCAATATTGGGGTCAGCAATAGCATATAAAAAATCTTCTATAGCAGTCATTCCTACGTGGTTTACGCTTATCCCTATGGTCTGCAGGGTAATGACGCTACCATTGAGCATGGTCACCTGCATGTTGTCAAGTTGCCCTATAAGGGTGTTAAGGTCGGGGGAGACTATGTCAATGACATTAAGTGACAGAGCCTCTTGCTCTGTGGCAGAAACACTTTCTCTGACTGCACTCTCTGCCCACTCCATATTGCGGCCGTGGGCTTCAGCTATGCTCCGAATATATGCCGCAGCGTCGTTGACTACTTTCTCCTCCATGCCTGCCGGCATTTCACCCTCGCCCAACGACACAGGATGTGCCGCCCCTATTGCCGTATTCGGTGCCATGGCGGCAACATGGCTAGCCATAGTGATAAAGACTCCGGCGGAAGCGGCACGCGCTCCTGCTGGAGAGACATAGACCACCACGGGAACCCGGCTGTTGACCATGACCTGGACGATATCACGCATGGACGTATCCAGGCCACCGGGGGTATCCAGTTGGATGATAACAGCCACTGCTCCATTCTTTTCGGCTTGTTGGATGCCGCGTTCGATATAACCCACCAGGACCGGGTTGATAGTTCCTTTTACTTCAAGGACATCAATATGTGAGTTGGCTGCATTGATATTCATGGTAATAGAGGTAGCTAGCAGCGGCATGATTATTCCAAATAGCATAAGACGCATTAGCCACATAAATGGTTTGCGATTACCGTAGACCTGTCGATCTGGTCTTTGGCTTCGCTTCGTTAACCAACACTGCCTTTGTTTTTCAAATAAGTCTAACATTGTTCACCCTGAATTGCCTGCTACGATTTAAAGGTTGTTTTGCGGGCAATCGTATTTTTACTTATTAAGATTACAGTACCGGTAGATATTTATTTAATTCATATTCGGTTACCTGTGTTCTGTATTTATCCCATTCTATTTTCTTGTTCGCAATAAAGGCGTCGAAAACATGATCACCCAGAGCCTTTTTAACCAACTCGCTCTTTTCGGTTAATTTTATGGCTTCAGAGAGACTGCCGGGTAAAGTGCCGATGCCTCTTTTTTCTCTTTCGGCTTCGCTCATTTCATAGACGTTTTCCTCTACTGGCTCAGGTGGCTCAAGGCCTTTTTCGATACCCTCAAGGCCTGCTGCCAGCATAACGCTGAAAGCAAGATACGGATTGCAGGCGGGATCAGGTGCACGGAACTCAATCCTGGTGGAATTCTCCCTGCCCGGGCGGTATTCGGGGACTCTGACCATGTCAGAACGGTTGCGGCGTGCCCAGGAAAGATATACCGGAGCCTCATAACCCGGAACCAGTCTTTTATATGAGTTTACCCATTGATTGGTAACGGAGATAATTTCCGGGGCATACTTTAATATGCCGGCAATATAGCTCCTGGCTGTTTTCGACAGGTAATATTTGTCATCTTTATCGAAGAAGGAATTTCTATCACCCTTGAAAAGCGATTGATGAACATGCATACCGCTACCATTTTCCCCGAAGATAGGTTTGGGCATAAAAGAAGCATAAACGCCGTTTTTGAGCGCCACTTCTTTAACTACCATTCGATATGTCATTACATTATCCGCCATCGTCAGGGCATCGGTATATCTCATGTCGATTTCATGCTGGCTGGGGGCGACCTCGTGGTGTGAATACTCGATAGGTATTCCCATTTCTTCCAGCATTAGCACTGTGTCTCTTCTCATGTCGAGAGCGGCATCAACCGGCGTCAAGTCGAAATACCCGGCTTTATCCAGTACTTCAGTTCCATTGCTATCCTTGAAATAGAAGTATTCCAGTTCAGGCCCTACATAGAACGTGTAACCTAAATCAGATGCTTTTTTCAGATTTTGTTTGAGTACAAATCTCGGGTCCCCATCGAACGGAGTGCCTTCCGGTTTAAGGATGTCACAGAACATCCTGGCTACGGCTCGGTGTTCTCGAGGTCTCCATGGCAGTAATTTAAACGTTTCCGGATCGGGTAAGGCGATCATATCGCTCTCATCGATACGGCAAAAACCCTCGATTGAAGAACCGTCGAATCCCATCCCATCGACCAGTGCGTGTTCCAGTTCCTGGATAGTGATGGCGAAACTCTTGAGGAAACCGTTTATATCGGTAAACCAGAACTTAATAAACTTAACATCGTGCTCTTTGGCTGACTTTAATACGTACTCGCAAGCTTCATCTCTACTTTTGTTATACATTTTTCCTCCCAAATTATTTTATATAAAAATATAATGTAACCGAAATTAAGAAATGGAAATAGCAGCAAATGATATATTGATCATATCATCAGCGCAATACCTCTCTCTATATTGCGTTCTCGTCTCTATCACCTGTCCTTATACGAAGCACACTATCTACCGGCATAATAAATATCTTGCCATCGCCTATCTCCCCAGACCTTGCTTGACCGGTAATAGCGTCTAAAACGGTATCTACATCCTCGTCGAGCACCACCAGCTCGATTTTCGTCTTGGGTATCAGATCCACCCTGTATTCCCCGGAACGCCACTGCAAAGAGATCCCGTTTTGCCTGCCCCTGCCGCTTACTTCGCTGACGGTCATCCCGAAATAGCTTTCTTTCTCGAGGGCTTTTTTAACACCTTCAAGACTTTCTTCCCGTATGATAGCTTCTATCTTTTTCATCCTTATTTTAAAACTTTTTAATAACTTCGTATAATTATAACTGAATATTGTTTCCAAAATATTACAAAAATAATTATTTTAGAAACAATCACTTACAGCAGGATAAACCCTGACTTAGATAGCATTTTCGTCTTTATCCCCTGTCCGGATGCGGAGTATGCCGGATACGGGCAGAACAAATATTTTCCCATCACCTACCTCGCCGGTCCTGGCGTTGCCAGCGATAATATCCAGTATCTTATCCACATCCTCGTCAAGAACTACCAGTTCCAGTTTTATCTTAGGTATCAAATCCACCATATATTCTCCTGCGCGCCATTGCAGGGGTATTCCCTTTTGCCTGTCCCTGCCGATCACTTCGCTGACGGTTATCCCGAAATAATTCTCTTTTTCCAGGGTTTTTTTAACACAATCCAGCTTCTCTTCGCGGATGATCGCTTCTATCTTCTTCATCGGAGTAAACCTCCGTATGCCCTTTCTCCGTGTTGCGACAGGTCAAGACCGACGGTCTCTTCTTTAGAGTTAACCCTAAGCCCGATTGTCTTGTCGACCAATTTACCTATGATCATTGTCATAATAAAGGTGAAGGCAACTACTATGACTACAGCCAGTATCTGTATTAAGAGCTGTTTTGCGTTTCCTGAAAGCAAGCCATTATATCCATTGATAGCGGCATCGGCAAATACACCGGTAGCCAAGGCGCCCCAGATGCCGCCGACGCCATGGATGGCAAAAACATCCAGTGAATCATCAAAATGAAGCCTGGTTTTCATTAGTACCATAACAAAATAGCAGATAGTTCCTGCCCCGAAACCTATAGCAATAGCCGCCATAGGGGATACGAAGCCGGCTGCCGGAGTAATAGCCACCAGTCCGGCAACAGCCCCTGTAACGGTTCCCAGAATAGTCGGGCGTCTTTGTATCCAGCTTATTATCATCCACGTAAAGGCGGCGGCAGCAGCAGCGACCGTGGTGGTAACAAAGGCATTAGCCGCCAAACCGTTGGCTGCCAGGGCGCTGCCGGCATTGAATCCGTACCAGCCGAACCATAAAAGAGATGCGCCTAAAACCACCAGCGGAATATTGTTGGCTTCCATAGGTTGTTGCGGAAAGCCCTTTCTCTTGCCAAGTAACAGTACCAGTGCCAGGGCTGCAACACCGGCATTGATATGAACTACGGTACCGCCGGCAAAATCAAGTGTTCCCAGGTTGAATAACCAGCCGCCGCTTCCCCAAACCCAGTGCGCTATCGGGCAATATACAAGTGTTATCCATAGTGCAGCAATAATCAGCAGGGCGCTGAATTTTATACGTTCTACTACAGCGCCTGTAAACAGGGCTATTGTGATTATTGCAAACATCGCCTGGAATATCATAAACGCCAGGTGCGGAACTGTAATGGCATAGATATCCGATGCTTCGAATCCGACATTAGCCATTCCAAAGAAGTTGAAGCCTCCGATGATACCGCCTATATCGTCTCCGAAGCTGAGGCTGTAACCATAGATTACCCAGATAAGAGCTACCAGAGCTAAACAAACGAAGCTCATCATCATTGTAGAAAGGATATTTTTACGCCTGACCATTCCTCCGTAGAAGAAGGCAACACCGGGGGTCATCAACATCACCAGTGCTGAGGATACTAATATCCAGGCTGTGTCTCCCGAGTCAACAACCATAAATACCTCCAGAAATGCTTATATAGTCCAGTATATTAGGTTATTGTTTCCGGGATATTGCGCCAATGTTACAGCGGTGTTAAATCCGGGGACTTATGACGAGGGATTGTTTAAGTGTTCTTTTTGAACCTGTATCCTATATTGCGTACTGTCTCTATAAAAGTATGGTCGGCGTCTTCTATCTTGCTCCTGAGTCTTCTTATATGTACATCCACAGTTCTGTCTCCGCCGAAATAATCATATCCCCATACCTTATCCAGCAGGGCTTCTCTTGAGAAAACGCGGCCTTGATTACTGGCAAGATACCGGAGCAGTTCATACTCTTTAAAGGTAAGCTCGATAATCTGGTTTTCCAGGGTAACCTCGCATTTGACCAGGTCGATAAGCAACCCGTCGCATTTTATTACATCCCCGCTTTCCATGTTTTTAACCCTTTGCAGCAGGCGTTTTATCCTTGCAACAAGCTCGTTAATATCAAAGGGGGTTACGATAAAATCATCTATCCTGAGATTATTTATATTATACAGGTATTTTTTATCTACTATGGCGATAACAGGCAGGGATATTTTATGTTTGAACCAGTTGATTAAATGCCATGTTGTGAGAGAGGGCAGATTATCGGTTACTTCTAAAATTATGACGTCGGGGGTTTGCCGGGGTACCTGGTCCAATTCTACATCTTTGTAAGATATACCCGAGCAGGTAAAACCATTTTGAATCAATCCTGACTCTAGTTCTACCGGTTCTCCGGGTTCTTTTGTTATCAATAATATACTGAACAATACTATTTCACATTCCCACAGGGAGGTTGTACTTACAAACATAAGTATAACAGAAACCATGCTCTATTTTAATAAGCGTAGAGCCTCCCGTAAGGCCGCAGGTAGCGCGGGAAGAGTTTTATAAATTTCTGATTCAGTATCGAATCTGCATCGCAACCGAAATGGGCGCAAAATTCATGCACCAGTTGGTGTAAGACCGTGAGGTCATTTTCATCCAGTTCGACAATTCCGACTTCTTTCCCAAGTTGATAATCTTCTATCTCGCCTTTTATATAGATAACCCCGCCGTGCATCCCCGTGCCGACAAACCTGGCTTTATGTTTTTCACCGGCCTTGAGATTCATTCCCAGGAGTACAAGGACGCCTCCGGCCATATATTCCCCAAGGAAATCCTGGGCGGTGCCGCCTATAACAATCGTTGGTTTCTTCTCCTTGTATTCTTTCATGTGTATTCCGGCCCTGTATCCGACGTCGTCTCTTATAAAGATTTTACCGCCCCTGGCAGATAAGCCGGTAATATCGCCGGCATGCCCGTGGACGACTATCTCACCTTCGTTCATGGTATTGCCGCAGCCGTCCTGGGCATTGCCATATACCACTATCTTAGGCCCGTTCATAAAGGCTCCCATGTCATTGCCCGGGGTTCCGTGTATCTCTATATCTACCTTTTTATTCAGATCCGTGCCTATATACCTCTGCCCGCAGACATTGGTCAGTTCTATCTTCTGCGTGCCGTTTTGCATTACTTCCCTGAGCCTTGCATTAAGGTCTCGGTAGTAAATACCGCAAGTATCTATTTTTATTAAGGTTTTATTATCAATACCCATTTTTAACTCCCTGCAACCCTGACACCCAGTATTTCAAGCTCCGTATCGGTTAAGCCGATACCTCGTAAATGTAAACGGTTACCTTTGAGGCTTTCTATGGCATTAACGCCCAATCCGCCCAGAATATCTTTTATCTCTAAACTCCAACCGCGAATCAGATTCGTCAATCTGCGGGCACCGACTTCAGGATTAACTCTCCTGGTCAGGCGCAAGTCGCTGGTGCAGATTCCCCAGGAGCATTTTCCGGTATGGCACTGCTGGCAGACATGGCAACCCAGCGCTATTAAAGCGGCAGTGCCGATGTTCACTGCATCAGCACCAAGTGCGATAGCCTTTACAACGTCGCCACTGTTACGTATGCCGCCGGAGACGACGATAGACGCCTTGTTGCGGATGCCTTCCTGCCTGAGCCGCGTATCGATTGAAGCCAGCCCCAGTTCGACAGGAATACCCACGTTATCGCGTATAACCTTGGGGGCAGCGCCGGTAGCCCCACGGAAACCGTCAATAACCACAATATCGGCTCCCCCGCGCACTATACCGCTGGCAATGGCAGCGGCGTTATGAACGGCGGCGATCTTTACCGATATCGGCTTTGAATAATTGGTCGCTTCCTTTAAAGCATGTATAAGCTGCAACAGGTCCTCGATAGAATAGATATCGTGATGCGGTGCCGGGGAAAGGGCATCGGAATCCTGGGGTATCATCCTTGTTAGAGACACCTCGCTGCTTACCTTTTCACCGGGGAGATGCCCGCCGATGCCGGGTTTTGCCCCCTGGCCGATCTTGATCTCGATTATCCTGCCGGCATTCAGGTATTCAGAATGGACGCCGAAACGTCCTGAAGCCACCTGTACGGTGGTATTATTTCCGTATTTAATCAGGCTGGAATGCAGCCCTCCTTCGCCGGTATTCCATAATGTTCCGATTTCGGTAGCCGCTTTAGCCAGCGATGTCTGCACATTCAAGCTTACGGCGCCGTATGACATTGCCGAGAACATTACAGGTACGTTTAACTTTACCTGAGGCGCCATTTTTGTTTTTAACTCAAGAGTATCGGGGTCGATATCCAGCTTATTCGGCTTACTGCCTAGATATGTAGTAAGCTCCATTGGTTCGCGTAACGGGTCTATAGATGGATTGGTTACCTGACTGGCATTGAGTAAAAGGTGGTCCCAGTATATAGGGTAATCCTTATCGGTGCCCATACCGGTAAGGAGAACTCCTCCGGTTTCCGCCTGCTTGTTGATATCCTCTATAACATTTGCTTTCCAGTTGCAATTATACCTGTATTCCAGCGGAGCGCCGGTAACGGTTAAGGCTTGGGTAGGGCAGAAGATAACACATCGCTGGCAATCAACGCAGTTTTCATTGCGGCTCTTAACCTCGTTCTCTTCGGCGTCGAAATAGTTGGCATTAAAGCCGCACTGGTTGATACACACCTGACATTGAATGCACCTGTCGGGGTCTCTGATTACAGCAAATTTAGAAGTTAAATATGTCTTCATCGTCTTTACCTTTTTATATACGTACTGGGATCCCATGTTTTTCCAGGTAATCCTTGATACTACTTATCGTATAGTTGTTGTAGTGCAGTATGCTGGCTGCCAGCACTGCATCGGCTTTGCCCAAAACCAGGGCATCATACAGGTCCTTTGGGGAACCTGCGCCACCGCTGGCAATTACCGGCACGCTAATTGCCTCGGAGATAGTGCGTGTAAGTTCATTATCGTATCCCGACTGGTGCCCGTCGGCATCCATGCTGGTAAGGAGTATCTCTCCTGCGCCAAGCGCAACCACTTTCTTTGCCCATTCCAGCGCATCCAGGCCGGAGGGTTTTTGTCCACCATGAGTATAAACCTCCCATTTGGGTTCTTTACTGGCAACCACGCGCCTGACATCTATGGCCACCACTATACACTGGCTACCGAATTTATCCGCCCCTTCCCTAATCAGGTCGGGGTTGAGTACTGCCGCGGTATTTAAAGATGTCTTATCCGCACCGGCAAGCAGCATGCGTCGAATATTATCTATGCTTCGAAGTCCACCGCCCACGGTTAGCGGCATAAACACCTTTTCCGAGATGCGTTCCACCACTTCAACCATAGTATCTCGTCCCTCGGAACTGGCGGATATATCCAGGAAAACCAGTTCATCGGCGCCTTCCTTATAATAAAAATCGGCAAGCTCTACCGGGTCGCCGGCATCGCACAAATTTATAAAACTTCTTCCTTTTACCACCCGCCCGTCTTTTACATCAAGACAGGGGATAACCCTCTTAGTTAACATTTTGCTTACTCCTAGGCGGGAATAGCTTCCTTGATAGAGCCGTCTTTTTGTTCATTTCCTATCTTGAGCCGGGTAATAACCGGCTCTCCTCCCATGGGAATCCAGGCTCTATCCAGTTCGGGGCTAACAAGCCGTATAGCTGATTCTTCGGATGAAAGGTAGACCATGTCTCCCTTTTCTCCGATGGTTAACGGGCGCAGTCTTATGCGGTCGGTAAGACCTATAAGCTCTCCATGGTGCGCTATCAAGACGGCAAAGGGGCCATTTAGCATCAGGCTGCCGTAAACCTGTCTAAGCGCCTGTACCAGTTCGTGTTCTTTAGGCGGCATGCGGTCGATATCATCCCAGAACGGCGGAGCGAATACCTTTGCCATTATCTCGACGGGTAATTTATGTTTACGCACCAGCAGGTCGACGGCATAGGCTATAGCTTCGGTATCCGTCTGCATGGTGCAATGATATCCAAATCCCTCAAGGTAGCGCTGGTTGATGCCATAGGATGAGATCTCTCCATTATGAACTACTGTCCAATCCAGGATACTGAACGGGTGAGCGCCTCCCCACCACCCCTGGGTATTGGTAGGGAATCTGCCGTGAGATGTCCAGATATATCCTTTATATTGTTCCAGGCAAAAGAACTCAGCTATCTCTTCGGGATAACCCACCCCTTTAAAGACAGCCATATCCTTGCCACTGGAAAAAACGAAACTGTCGCAGAGCCGTGTATTTATCTGCATCACCTTATCAAGTATATAGTCATTATGCAGTGCGTTATCGGGTTGATGCATGTTAATATCCACGAAATAGCGTCGAACCAGCGGAGGGTTGATAATTTTAATGGTCTTTCGTGTCGGCACATCCTCCTGGTGGAAGATTTTAAAATTATCTTTTAAAAATGCCTCTGTTTCCTGTTTACCCTGCTGGCTTAGATACATGATATGAAAGGCATATAAATCCGTATATTCCGGATATAACCCGTAAATAGCAAAGCCTCCACCCAGGCCGTTGCCGCGATCATGCATATTGGCAATAGCCTTAATAACGCCCTCTCCGGAAAATCTATGACCCAAGGTGTTCATCGCTCCAAATATAGAGCAGGCATCTATTACCTTATCGTCGTTATGATTATTATTTACATGCCCTAGATTCTGCATCTTCGGCTCCTTTACATAATAGTGGTTTATGGCGAGTTATCATTTCGGCTGACTAGCAGGGGCTTACCGAACTCTTCGAACTATCGGACTCAAGCGGTGATGTTGCCAGCCTGTTGCGCCATATTTTTTCCGGCAGAGACAATAAGCCGAAGTTCTCGGTTACCAGGTCATTCTTAAAGCTGTTAACGTATAACCTGTCTTTCATCAGGTTATAGATAATCCCAGCTCTATCAACATCGCCGCTGAAAACCATCCCTGTGATAAAACCTTCTTTTAATATCAATTTTTTATATGAACTTTCTCCGTTGGCAACAACCTCTTCATATGTGCTATCGGGGGAAGCGGCCATTCCCGCTGAAACTATGTATACTCCGAAGTACTTTATGGCATTTAAAGCAGTGCCCCCGGGGTATTCGGCTGTTTTCCCCGACATGTTTAAACCGGCAATTCTTCCCCCAAGGTAAGCATTAGGCCAGATAGGGGTCAGGCGGTTTTCCCGGTATATAAAATCGTAGGCCTCGGCAGCATCGCCGCAGGCATAAACATTTGGAATAGAAGTTTCCATATGCATGTTGACTACAATACCGCGATTTATTTTTATTTCGCTATTTTGAACCAGTTCAAGGCGCGGCCTGATGCCGATAGATATGATAACTATGCTGCAGGGTATCGTTTTGCCGTCATCCAGAGTTACGCTCTCAACCTCACCCCGGGAGTTACTGTTAATTTTAGTTACCGTGTGACCGGTGATTATCTCGGCGCCGGATGCCCTGATGGCTTTATCTTCCATAGCCGATGTTATTTCATCGAGAATTATATTAAGGACGCGATCTTTCATTTCAATAATTGAAACCTTCACGCCTCGTTTTAGTAACGATTCCGTAACGCTGACACCAATAAGCCCACCCCCGATAACAACGGCATTTGCTCCGGTTTTCTGATTGAGATATTCATCGATTGCCCTGGCATCACCAAGCGTGGTAAAGGTAAAAACCCCCCTTGCCTCTTTGCCATCCATCGGAGGAACTATTGGGGTGCCGCCGGTGGCGATAAGCAGTTTTTCCCAGGTAAGTATATGCCCGTTGCTAAAGGTAACGGTATTATTCTTAAAATCAACCCGGTTAACTTTTTCGCCCAATATGGTGCTGATACTGTTCTTCTCATAGAAATCGAAAGGCCGGTAATTCATCTTCTCAATGGAACGCTTGCCTGACAGGTAGTCCGAGATAAGCGGGCGGGAGTAGGCAGGATAGGGTTCATCGGAGACGATAATAATGGTGCCGTTCTTATCCACCTCGCGGATGGCCTCGGCAGCACCTATTCCTCCGGCAGAGTTGCCGATGATCAGGTATTTTATTCTTTCTGTCTTTTTCATCGTTTTATCACTTTACTATTAGATTTTTCCGGTTTTATTACCGGTAGCAATCTTAATAAAATTATCGTATACCTTTAGCCCGATTTCGCCGCTCTTTTCCGGATGGAATTGAGTAGCTATCATATTCCCCTTGATTATAGCGCTGCAAAACGGGGAACCATAGGTTGTTTCGGCAGCCACTGCTGATTTATCGTCCGGGTCGGTGTAATAACTGTGCACGAAATAGAAATCCGCTTCATCGGGAATCCCCTCAAAAATCGGGTGAGCCTTTTTTTGTTTTACCTGGTTCCATCCCATGTGGGGAACTTTTAGACATCCGGAAAATCTCTTTACCTTGCCTGGAACTATATCCAGGCACTGGTGCCAGCCGCCTTCCTCGGTGCCGGTAAGCAGTATCTGCATACCGATACATATACCCAGGAAATGGCGGTCTTCGGCGATATAGCTGCGGATTGCCTTATCCAATCCGGCCTTTCTTAAACTGTCCATCGTATGTGCGGCGGCGCCAACCCCGGGGAGTATAACAACCCCAGCATTTAGTACTTCCTGCGGGGTCTTTGCCAGTTTCGTCGCATAACCCAGCCTGGCGAAAGCGTTAAGCACGCTTCGCAGATTTCCGGCGCCATAATCGATGATAGTTATCATTTAAAATATCCTTTTTCTAAACGTGTATTATATTCAGCCCTGATGAATAATTTAAACACGAATTTTACAGCTTAGCAAATCCCTTGTTCAAACAGCCTGAGAAACAGGTGATGGGATTCGCATTTTTACATCGGTTAACGCATCGTCCAGTTCAAGGCAAAATAGAGCTTCGTTAGGACAGTTGGCGACACAGGCAGGTATTTCTTCCCCATGGCAGAAGTCGCACTTGAGCATTTTCTTATGCTCTTTATCCTGTTTTATTGCCCCCAGCGGGCATACCATCATGCAGGTGCAGCAACCGATGCACTTCTCTTCGTCTACCGTTATCATTCGGGTTTCCGGGTTGCGTGTAATAGCTCCGGTAAGACAGGCGTAAGCGCATGCCGGCTCATCGCAGTTGCGGCAACGAACCGAAAAGGAAACATTGCCTTTAGTTTCTACCCTGACCCTGGGTAACGGACGGGGCAACCTCTTTTTAAAGGTTTTAATCAGGTCCCGAACACTGGAATGTTGTAACTGGCAATACACCTCGCAAAGTCCACAACCGATGCACACTTCTTCTTTAATATATATTTTTCTCATCGGGGTTATTCCCTCTATTACCAAATAACGGAATACGGTAGCCGTATACCTTATAATATCATATTCTATAAATTGCCGCAAATTAAATAGCGGTACATATTTTATAAAAGATGTTTGTTCAAAGGTTAATATGAAATAGTTGAATGAGTATGATTAAAATGATATATTGTAAAAATCATATACAAGGAGGGGGGGTATGGAATCAAAGATTATGGGTGAAAGGGAACATAAGTTCTATGGCTCTACCACGGTCGGGGAAAGAGGTCAGGTGGTTATTCCTGCTGAGGCTCGTCGTGATATGAATATTTCTCCCGCTACTAAACTGCTGGTATTCGGCGGACACGGTGGACAAGATTTAGTATTTATCAGGTCTGAATCTATGGCGGAATTTCTCACCAGGGCTAAAGGGATGATGTCTCAGTTAGAAGAAATTGTTACTAAAGAAAAGAATGATAAGATACAGTAAAAATCATAGTAAATATTTACAGTAACGGTTAGTTGCCGATAATGGGATAAAACCAATATTGTCGAAGAGAATGTTAATACCAAAGGGAGAAACAAATGAGCATAATCGAAGTCGATGCACTTTCCAAGAAATTTGGGAATTTGTTGGCAGTAGACAGGGTTTCTTTCGGCGTAAAAGGAGGAGAGATATTCGGCTTTTTAGGGCCTAACGGGGCAGGAAAAACGACAACCATCAATATGCTGTGCACCTTGCTCACACCTACGTCGGGCAAAGCAACGGTTAACGGTTACGATGTAGTTAAACAGCGGGCTGAAGTGCGCAAGTCTATAGGTCTGGTCTTCCAGGAATCCACTCTCGATGAATATTTAAGCGCTGAACAAAACCTGAGGTTTCATGCTTATGCATATAAAATCCCTAAAAAAGAAAGTGAAGAGAGTATTAAAGAATTGCTGGAATTGGTCGAATTGTCCGACAGGCGAAAAAGTAAGGTAAGCACCTTTTCCGGTGGGATGAAAAGGAGACTGGAGCTTGCCCGCGGGTTACTACATAGCCCTAAGGTTCTTTTTTTAGATGAGCCGACTCAAGGATTAGACCCGCAGAACCGCCGGCATATATGGGATCATATTCATAATATGCGGCGCAAACATAATTTAACTATATTTTTGACCACGCATTATATGGATGAAGCCGAAAACTGTGACCGCATTACTATTATCGACCACGGGCGTATAATAGCCATGGATACACCGGATAAGCTCAAAGATTCTATTGGAGGCGACCAGGTAAGGTTAAAAGCCGAAGATAATAAGGCAGCAGTCCTGGAATTAAAAGAAAGGTATGGAATATCTTCGATGATCGATAAAGATGAAGTTACCTTTAATATTGCTCAGGGTGACAAATTTCTTCCCAAACTGGTAGGGCATTTCGATAGCAGTCTTATTTCTATAAGCGTACACCGTCCGACACTAGACGATGTCTTCCTAAAACTGACCGGGCGTGCTATTCGGGAGGAAGAAGTGAGTTTTAAAGATCAATTAAAGCAAATGTCCATGAGAAGGAGGCATTAGAGGTCAATTATGACGGACGTATTTAGAGGAATCCGGGTGGTTGCCTACAGGGAATTACTGCGCTTCGTTCAGGAACGCTCGCGCTTGATATCATCATTTATTATGCCGTTGATATTCCTGGTAATATTCGGCGCCGGCTTTGGACAAACTATCGGGTCATTGGTACCGGGTGTTAATTACCTGCAGTTCATGTACCCGGGTATTATTGCCATGACAGTGGTCATGGGTGCAATAATGTCCGGAATATCCATAGTATGGGATCGTGAATTCGGATTCTTAAAAGAGCTTCTGGTTTCACCTATAGGACGTAGCGGCATTTTGCTCGGTAAATCGGTAGGTGCGGCGACGACAGCCATATTGCAGACCTGTATTATGCTTATTCTGGCACCGATACTGGGTATTCCTCTTAGTTTTATCTTGATAATCGAACTGTTAATAGCCATATTTATAATCTCCGTTTCTATTTCAGGACTGGGTTTACTGGTAGCTTCGCGCATGAAGTCCCAGCAGGGATTTCAACTGGTTACGCAGATAATAATAATGCCTTTGATATTTTTAGCTGGTGTATTCTTCCCGGTAAACAATGTTCCGGCATGGATGGAATTCATTTCTAAAATAAATCCGTTGACATATGGCGTAGATGCTATACGCCAGATATTCCTCGGTTCCGAGGCAGCGTCAGCTCTGAGCGTTTCTATTTTCGGGCACACAATGAGCATATTCGAGGACATTCTGGTTGTTGTCGTTTTCGGTGGGATATTGATGGTAGCGGCTATATGGTCTTTCAGTAAACAGGAATAGTGTAAATATATCATTTTTTGTTAAGACAGGTGTTTACAGATTTGAACGATTTATACCACCTTGATTTTAATTACAAAAGACACCCGATTATTGTTATTGACAAAGCCTTTTTTTTATAGTATTCTGATTTCGGTGGTTATAAGTTAGGTCATTATGTACTATTTTTCTACAGCTACAGTTTATTCATCAAGCTTCCTCAACGTATGCTCTTTGAATTACTCACAAGTAACGGATGACCGCGACACATACCAACTAAAATAAGGAAGGAGGTCATCCAATGAGCTTTAAGGATAAGGCTATCGTTTGCTCTGATTGTGGCGCTACATTCACTTTTAGTGCTGAAGAGCAAGAGTTCTTTCAATCCAAAGGCTACTCAAATGAACCGAAACGTTGCCCTACATGCAGGCAGGCAAGGAAAACCGAACGTTTTGGTAACAGCGGCGGTGGATATGGTGGCGCAAGACGCCAGATGTATCCAACTGTATGCGCTGAATGTGGTAAAGACACGGAAGTTCCATTCGAACCCCGTGGCGACAAGCCGGTTTATTGCAGCGACTGCTACAGAAAGAACAAAGCACAGTAAATAACTGCTAATTGGTCTTCCAAAAGGGCATACTTTTTTTAGTATGCCCTTTTTAACATCCATAACAGGTTATTGATTTGATTTATTAAATGTGGGAAAGGAAGATTCTAAATGGCAAAGGATGGAAGCAGGGTAAAGGTTCATTATACCGGTAAACTTTGCGATGGTAGTGTTTTCGATTCGTCTCTGGAGAGGGAACCACTGGAATTTACAATAGGCGAGGGTAAGGTGATTCCCGGCTTCGAAGACGCGATAAAGAGCATGGAAGTCGGTGAAACAAAGACTGTTATCATTCCGGCAGACCAGGCTTACGGACAAAAGCGTGAAGAGCTAATATTGGTTATAGAAAAAGAGAAAATGCCGACGAACCTGAATCCAAAGGTAGGGGACAAATTACAAGTGCGGCAACAAAGCGGTGCTCCAGTTTTGGTCACTATCACCGAAATCGGCGAAAAGTCTATAACCCTCGATGCCAACCATTTTCTGTCCGGTAAAGACCTGACCTTCGAACTGAACTTATTAGAAGAAAACTAAGTTTGTTTATGTAAGCATTACATGAGGCAGGAGAAATGAGTAACTATCTAAAGCTCTATTTTATTTCCTGCCTTTCTTATTCGTTCTTCTTCCGATATCTTAAATAAAAATCTTACCAGTAACCTTTTCCTGTTTGGTTCGTTATATAATATGTAATCGATAAACTGGGAAGAGGTGCGCTATGTTTGCAAAAAGGTATACGTTTGTTGCTCTTATCGTTGCCCTGGTACTTGTACTTACACTGATTCCAATTGGTTGGCCTCCCAAAAATGTAGAAGCTGCAGAAAGCTATATGGCAATAATCCCTAAAGTGCTCCACAGCGGGCAAACGGAACAGATGTCCTTAGCCCTTTTCAGCGGCAGTAATCTGGTTAAAGGTAATGTCGAGGTCAGGTTACTGGATTCGGGTAGAGAAATCTATAGGACACACAAGACTATATCGGGTAAGGGGACAATAGCGCTGGAGATACCGGATATCGCTGAAGGCGATTACGAAATACAAATAAAGGGTGACGGTTTCGAAGATAAAGCCACTGTTAAGGTAGAGAAAACATTTCTTACCTTTTTATATACGGATAAACCCATTTATAAACCGGGGCAGGTAATTAACATAAGGGTTATCACTCTGAATAACGAGTTGAGGCCACTGGAAGAGGGGATTACAGTAGAGGTTCAGGACGCAAGGGGAATAAAGATATTCCGAAGTGAAATATCCACGGATCAATACGGTATGGCAACCCTGGAACTCCCCGTATCTGAAGAACCTAATCTCGGCAACTGGAAAATTACAGCTAAAACATAAAATAGCCGGGCGCAACTTGATATCAGTGTAGAAGAATATGTTCTGCCTAAATATGAAATAAATGTAGCGCTTCCCAGTGATTGGTTTTTAATAAATGAGACCATTACCGGTAAAATATCAGCCAAATACAGTTTTGGTAAACCGGTGACAGGCGAGGTCGAGATAATTGCTTCGAGATATATCGGCGAGTGGAAAGAATATGCCACACTTACTAAAAGGATAGATGGCGAAGTAGAGTTCGAAATCCCGGCAGCGGGTTATGTTGCCGGCACTCCGGCAGCCGCCGGAACGGGTAATATTATCCTTGATATTATTGTCAGGGAAGATACTACCGGTTATGAAGAAAAGACCAGCGAGATGCTAACGGTAGCCGAGACTCCTCTAAATATTCAAATAATCCCTGAAAATTCAGTTTTTAAGCCGGGTTTGCCTTTTAAATTGCTTTTGATAACCGAGACTCCCGGTAACGAACCGGTGGATGCCCAAATAGATGTAAAGGTGACCTATCTTGATAAGGAGTACAAAGAGGTTGGGACCGAGCACCAGAAAATCGATACCGTTAAGGGAAAGGCGCTGGTAGATATAAGTCCCCCCGTAGATGCGGTTGCCATGACCATCGAAACCTTCGAACTAACGCCTGTATCTTCGGTAGCGCCGGCGACGGCATCAAAGGTAATAACTGCTTCTTATTCCCCTTCGGGTAATTTTATTCACCTGGAGCAGATAAGTGAAGGCACTCTCAAGGTAGGGGAAGAGATAGTATTTAAGGTAAATTCTACCAGGGAAGCGGCCAATTTCTACTATGAAATCGTTTCTCGCGGCAATGTGATATATTCTGATTTTACGCGTAATTCCGAGATATCTTTTAAAGTAACACCGCTTATGGCTCCTTCTTCCAAGATACTTGTGTACCAGATTTTACCCAATAGCGAACTGGCAGCGGATTACCTGACATTTAAAGTTACAGCCAAATACCCGCAGAATATCAAAGTGGAATTCAGCCAAGATGAGGCTGCCCCCGGTGATAAAATAGAAATTAACATTGAAACAGAGGGAAAAGCTAAAGTAGGTATTTCCGTTGTCGATAAATCCGTTTTTATACTTTCTGAGAACAGGTTGAATTTGCAGCAGGTTTTCGATGAACTGGAACGCCTGTATATGCAACCGCAGTTGGAGATTCATGAAGCGACTATATATCCATCCATAACCACACAGGGGGCCATGGATGTTTTTAAGGATATCGGAATGATAGTCCTCAGTAATAATACGATACCCGAGGGAGCAGAGTATAAGTCCAATACAGTCGACTGGTGGGGTAGACTCTGGAAATTTGCGGGGGGTATTGCTTTTGATAATGCTGCCGAAGCTGGAGCAGTAGTTACCCAGACGACAGGTTCCAGTCAAACGTCGGATCTTGCTGATGTGGAGAGGGTGAGGCAGTTCTTCCCTGAAACCTGGCTATGGGAAGAAGTGAGCGTAGATGAGGACGGCTTTATATCCATATCGGTGGAAGTCCCGGATACCATAACGACCTGGATGCTTCAGGCAGTTGCCTTATCCAAGGAGTACGGGTTAGGAATGGCTGAAGATGAACTACTGGCATTCCAGCCATTCTTTATAACGGTCGATTTGCCATATTCCGCGATAAGAGGGGAAGAATTTGCCATAAAAGTAGCTGTCTATAATTATCTGGGAAAGTCTCAGGAAGTACTGATACAGATAGAAGAAGAAGGGTGGTTTGAACTGCTGGATGACGCTGAAAAGACAGTAACGGTAGATGCTAATGGAGTCGGCAGCGTAGAATTCATGATAAAACCTATAGGGTTGGGTATAAATGATTTCAAGATAATCGCCCAGAGTATGGAAGCGGCAGATGCAGTAGTTCAAAACCTGCTTATTCAGCCGGAAGGAGTTTCCCGTGAGTTTGTCGAAAACTTTGCCCTTTCCGGAGGCGATACAATCGAACTGGATACTACCATTCCATACGAAGTAATCGAAGCCTCCGGCAGGGTATATATTGCCTTGACTTCCAGTTATCTCAGCCAGACTATCGAAGGGCTGGATCAACTGATACAGATGCCCTACGGTTGTGGCGAGCAGAATATGATAGTATTTGCGCCGGATGTTTATATAACCAGGTATCTTCAGGAAACCGGACAGATAAAAGCCGAGATCATGGCCAAAGCGGAAATGCTGATGATCACCGGATATCAACGTGAGCTTACCTATATGCGAAGCGACGGCAGTTTCTCTGCCTTTGGAGAGAGTGACGAGGAAGGCAGCCTGTGGCTGACGGCTTTTGTGTTGAAGAGCTTTGCACAGGCCGAGGACATTATTTATATCGATAGCTCTGTACTGGACAATGCCATACGCTGGATAAAGGCTCACCAGAATAGTGACGGCTCTTTTAAACAGGTAGGCTTTGTGCATCACCAGGAGTTGCTGGGCGGGCTCCGGGGGCAAACCGCCTTAACAGCTTACACGGCTATAGCTCTGATGGAAGCTGGTGAAGAGACCGCTTCGGCTAAAGCCATAAATTATTTAGGGGGTGTATTAGATGAAATCGATGACTCATATACGCTGGCTCTTGTTATATATGCGCTTGAGCTTGCCGGCAGCGATAAATCCGGTTATGCCTATCAAATGTTAATGGATATGGCTATAGAAGATGAAAATGGTTTGCACTGGGGAACTGATGAGGTTATTATCAAAGAAAGTAAAGGCGGTTTATACCCCATGGAAAATAACCGGAGCGCTAATATCGAAACTACCGCTTATGCTACTTTAGCTTTAATTAATCACGGCGATACTTATAACTCTTCAAGGGCTGCCAAGTGGCTTGTATCCCAGCGGAATGTCTATGGAGGATACGGTTCTACACAGGATACCGTTGTAGCACTGCAGGCGTTGACCGAATATTCCACCGGGACCAGGGCAGATGTAGACCTTACTATTAATATAGAGACAGCAGATTTCAGTAAAGTGCTACGGATTACGCAGGAGAATTTCGACGTTTTGCAGCTAGTCGAAGTACCTGTTAACTCGCTTGTTAAGTTAACCGCCAGTGGCGAGGGTGAAGCTGTTGCCCAGTTGATAAAGAGATACAACATACCACAGGTTGAGGAAGGCGATAATATTCTAACGGTGAACGTCGATTATGACACCACTGAGGTCGAGGTCGATGATATTGTTACCATTTCTGTAGAACTTGAATTCAATCCGCCGCAGCCGATGGAAGCCGGGATGATTGTACTGGATATTTCTATCCCGACCGGATTTGAGCCGGTTACCGATACTCTCGTAGCCCTGATGCAAAGCCAAAAGAGCATTAAGCGCTATGATATCGCCGGTAGAAAGGTAATATTCTACATAGAGAATATGCATCAGGGCGATAGCCTCCGTTTTAGTTTCGAAATCCGGGCATTATTTCCTGTTAAAGCTAAAGGCGTCACTTCAGAGGCGTACTCTTATTACCAGCCTGATATAAGGAGCGAAGTCCTGGGTGAGGATATTACCGTAAACTAGCTGACTTTATCGATTCATTTTTAGCTACCGGATTTTCGAACTTAAGAAAGAAGGAAGTGATATGCTCGATATAGCCTACAGGGTCAATATAAAAGGTCTTGGTATGTCCGGCGTTAGGCACCAGCCATACCTCGTCCAATGGATTGTTCGAGAGCTTGTGTAATCTCTCTGTGATATCTAGAGATACCCAGTCATCTTTGTCGCCCTGTATGAAAAGGATGGGGCATTTAACTTTAGCTACCGTATCTGCGGGGTCGGTTTTGTGGTAACCGTATAGTACTCTTGCCCACAGAAGTATTCCCATTCCGAACGTTTTGACCAGCGGTTTGGGTAACCTGGACATTTTGGATCCTTTCTGAGTGAATACTTTAAATATGCTGGTGAAACAGCTATCAGATACTACTGCAGCGACATCCTCATCACTGCTAAAGATAACGGAGGCTGCTGCGCCGGCGGAAAGACCGATAAGCCCGATCTGCTCATTTTCGCCGTTCCTTTTTTTTATATAATCAACGGCGCCGCCGATATCCCTGTCAAAATGAGTTAGCAGTATACCTACTCCTTCGGATTCTCCGCGTCCACGCTGGTCGAAAACAAGAACATTGAAGCCTTTATCTACCAACCCTTTAACCATATTCAGCGTATTGATTCTGTAATCGATACGGTTTTGTCTCATTCCGGTTACGATAAGGATGGTAAAAGCCTTGTTACCGGCTATATACCAGCCTTTCAGTGTCAGTTTATCTTTACGGCTGGGGAAGGAAACATCCTCGTAATCTAAACCCACGGAAAATGGATTTTCCCGCAGGGGAAGCCGGGGGATGCGCACGACCGAATAAGCCACAAAAGCAGATATGGCTAGATAAATCAATAATAATATGCCTGCTATTATCCAGATGGCGGATTCAGTCATTAAAAATTTCCAACTATATATCACACGTATATAACGAAGTACATAAATCGTATCATTTGTGAAGTTTGTTGTAAAGTCAAAACCGGGCAGGTTTCCATGGCGGATTTCCCTCCGGTCTTGATATTGGGCAGGCTCAAGGCGAGCGGAAACAGATTACTAAAGCCGCTAAATATATTAAACAAGTTTGTTATACAGTCCATGTCTATCTTTTAAAATGATATAATGCTTCTTGAGGATTAATTTCATGTCGGAATTAAATATGGGGTATCTTGCAGAGGGTGCCGCTAACCTGGGAATTAAACTCGGCTCTTATGAGCTGGAGCAATTTGATATCTATTACCGGGAGCTTTTAGAGTGGAACAGTCGTATAAACCTGACTTCTATAACCGATTTAAAAGACGTCCAGGTAAAACATTTCCTGGATTCTTTGATTGTGATAAAGGCTTTGAAGCAAAGAGAAAGAACTACAAGCAGCCGGTTTATCGATGTCGGCACCGGCGGCGGTTTCCCGGGAATTCCCTTAAAAATTGCCCTGCCGGATATAAAAATGGTTTTACTGGAAGCCACGGCTAAAAAAGTCTCTTTCCTTAACC
>JAQTVR010000084.1 GCA_028706995.1 Dehalococcoidales bacterium | reverse complement strand
AGGAGGCATAGACTGTTCTCCATAAAGAAAGCGGACACCAAGCTAATCGCAACAGGGAGAAGACGGAAAATTGATATCACCGGATGAAATATCCTTTTCCCGGAGAGCTTTTTCCAATGACTCCAAGTCTTGCCTGAGCCTCTTTTGTTTGTTGATCAATAAAAGTACATAGCCAAAAACCGTTGCCCAGATCAGGGCGTAGGCAGCAAATAAATAACCTGCGTTTTCCATCTTGTTTTTACCTCCTGAAATTATATCCCGCGTCTAGCCACGCAGTGTTTTCAACTTATCTATTGTCATTTGATCATTCTTCACGGCAATTCTTATTATTAAGATGAGTGCGTATAATGCCGTGAAAGCCGCCAGGCTGACTAACAGGGTTAGCAGCATAGGCGGGGCCAGTCCACCATCTAAAATGATACCCCCCGGATGAATCCCCCGCCAAAGGGTGGTAGACATTCCAATAATGGGAACATCAACGAAGGCAACAATACCAACTACGGCAGCAAATGCTGATCCACGGGATGGATCAGTGGCAGTAGTACGCACCATTAAGCAGGCGAGAAGAATCAACCAGAGGACCAGTGTAGCTGTCAGCCGGGGCTCCCATGTCCACCATACCCCCCACGCTGGTTTTGCCCATAAAATGCCGGTAAGGAGTGTCAGAGTAGTAAAGACAAGTCCTATTTCTACTGCCGAATAGGCAACGGCATCCCAACTACCTTTCCTTGTCTTCAAATAGTAAATGCTGGCGATGAACAGAACAAATGTAGATAACATGGCCAGCCAGCCCACCGGTACCATAATATAGAATATTCTTTGTACGATACCCATGACCGCTTCAGTGGGAACATAAAGGAATACCAAGTAGTGAGCGAAGATTATCAAAACCGCACTGAGTGCCAGTAAGCTCAATTTGACTATATGACTTGTCTTCATTGTTTTACCCTCCTTACTCTTCAATAACATACTCAAAAATCAGGTAAGAAACCACCATGAAAATAACATCAAAAGCAGCAATAATCTGTAACCAGGAGGCCATGCTACTCCAGGATTCCCCGGTCAATGCCAGTGCTGAGGCTTCAACTGCGGAAAGAATTACAGGAACAACAACGGGAAGAAAAAGGATAGGAAGTACCATTTCTCGTGCTTTAGTATTAACCGAAAGGGCCGCAAACAGTGTCCCAACGGATATAAAACCAATCGTTGCCAGAATAGTGATGACAATGAGTTTAGGCAGGACGATGATGGGTAAATTGAAAAGGATAACAAATATTGGTAGTGAAATTGCCTCGATCACTGTCAAAAAAATGAAATTTGCCAGTGTCTTGCCAATATAGATATCCTGACGTTTTACGGGGCAAATCATGAGTGCCTCAAGGCAGCCCTGTTCCTTCTCCTGGATAAAGGTGCGATTAAGGCTTAGCATCCCGGCAAACACAAAGGTAGTCCACAGAATACCGGGGACTACCAGTTTCATCTGTTCCGGGCCGGCACCGAAAGCAAAGTTAAAAATAACTATGACCAGCACTGCAAAAATTAGTACCGAGGGAATAGTTTCCCTAGCACGAACCTCGGACAGCACATCCTTACAGGTGATAGCCACAGCTTTACTGAGAAATCTCATGTGTTTTTGCCATTGCATTATTATTCTTTTTTCAGGCCGACAGCTTGAGGCCTTTGCAGTGTCGATTGACGCCTGTCACCGGGCCATAAAGCAATGAGACCACCCAAAATAAAAATATACCCACCGATCCATAGCCATATAACCAGTGGTTCGTTTCGAACCGTAAGGAGAATAGTTCCTCCGTCTTCACTCCAGGCATCAAGAATTACGTACAGGTCTTTAACAAGGCTGGTGCGAATAGCCGGATCGCTGACTGATTGTCCGTTTTTTAACACAATTCTTTTCTGCGGGGCCAACTCGCCCAAATATCTGTCTCCCTGATAGACCGTAATCTGAGCTGCCGCTACAAACAGGTTAGGTGTTTCCTCATAAGTTACACCGTTAAAAGTAAGAGTATAACCACTGATAGTAACCGACTCGCCTGTTTCCAGTAATGATTGTTTGTGTGATTCGTAGAACGACGAACCAATAACACCAACAGCTATAATAACAATTGACAGGTGAATAATATAACCGCCATAATGAGGCCTGTTGCCCAGCAATAATTTCCAAAAAGCCTTTAGATAGCTCTCAACTTTGGCTTGGTTACGTACTTTTATTTCCTGAAACCACTTAAAGAGTATGGAAAAGAAAGTAAAGCCGCATACAAAGTAAGCTGTCAGTACAATCCACTCTCTTATCCCTGCGATAAAAAGGATTGCTATAATGACTATGGCAGCTACCAGAGGCCACAGGAAACGGTTAATCAGGCTCTTATTGTCGATTGCCCGCTGCCAGCCAATCTGAACACAAATACCGATAACAAGGACTATGACCAGGAAAATTGGCCCAACCACCCGGTCAAAAAAGCCGGCATCAATAACGATTTCATTACCCGCTATTGCCCGGGTAATTGCCGGGAAAATGGTGCCGATCAAAACTATCAGGGCAGATCCTGCCAGTAGTAAACCGGTTAGGTAGAAGGTACTCTCCCTGGAAACCAGTTGTATTGATGTGGTTTCATCTCTTAAGTCATTTCTGCGGTAGAAGAGCAAGGCTATAGAACCCAGCAAGGTAATACAGAAGAAGGTAAGGAAGAATGGGTCTAAGCCGTGATCTCCAAACACGTGCACTGATACCGAGGCGAGAATACCGCTGCGGGCTATGTAGGTGCCAAAAATGATCAGGTTAAAAGTCAGTATGATAAATAACAGGTTCCATATTTTAAATATATGGCGCCTTTTTTGTATTAACGAGAAGTGAAGAAATGCGGTGGTAAACAGCCATGGCATTAAGCCGGCGTTTTCCACCGGGTCCCAGGCCCAGTAACCTCCCCAGCCGAGTATAGTATAAGCCCACCAGGCGCCCAGGATATTACCAACACCCAGGAGCAACCAGGCCAGGACGGTCCATCTCCTGATAGATACTAACCATTCGTTGCCCAGCTTACGTGAGAGTAGCGCCGCTATAGCGTAAGCGAAAGGTATAGTGAAGGCAGCAAAGGCAATAAGCGTTATTGGAGCATGAAGGAGCATGCCCGGGTGTTGAAGCAAAAGATTCATGCCTGCGCCATCAACAGGGACGGGAAAGAGTTTACTGAAAGGAGTTGATACGGATACCAGCAGGCTTAAAAAGAATACCTGAACAACCATGATAACTGCCAGGGCGTAAGGTTGTAATTTTTGAATGGCATCTCGCTTCCACAATGCCGCCATTACAGAAAACAAAGAAATAAACCAAGCCCAGAATAGCAACGAGCCAGCCTGACCACCCCATAAAGCACTTATCCGATAGAGTAAAGATAATTCAAGATCGGTGTATGAGGCTACGTATTTAAACTCAAAATCATACGTAATCAGGGCAATAGTTAGAATAATTACTGATAATGAGACAAGTCCAAGGGCCGCAAAAAGGCCGTTCCTGGCACTTTTAGCCAGTGCCGGATTCGTACCTTTCCTCCCCAATATATAAGCAAACATTGAATATATAGAGGCTACCAGTGCCAGAATCAGAGCGACGTGGCCTATATCTGCCATGAATTTACTTCCTCCTGCATATATTATCCTTCCTGGCCGGATTCTAATAACTCAGGGTCATACTTGGATGGACACTGCGCCATGATAGTGTGAGCTTCAAAAATACCGTCAGTGTTGAGTTTACCATCAACGATAACTTCACGGCCAGCCTCAAAATTGTCAGGAACAGTTCCCCGGTAAAAGACTACCGAGAGACTTTGCCCTCCCTCGGTGATTGTAAATAACAAAGTGCGCTCGCCTATATTATCCTCTATAGAGCCGGGCACTACTTCTCCGTTGACCTTTATTGGCTTGCCATAAAGTGAGGACTCCTGTTGTTTTAGTTCGCTGACTGTTAAGAAGAAAGATGTCGAGTTCTGCAAACTGGCAAAAGCCAGAGAGCCTATGGCTAAAAATACAATGATTCCACCAATAAGGAATTTATTCCCTTTCCCTTTCACTTCCTCTCCTTCCTGTTGTAAAACCCTTTAGTCTTCGTGAACACTATAGCAAAACATCACTCGTCCATCAACATTAAGCTACATATTTTTATATTGGGATATAATCAATGCCTGCCACAGACAAAAGCCAAGCGGAGAATCAAGGTTACCACAGAGCCTCCGCTTGGCTTTGACTAAATTACAAATTATAGGCTGTAATTGTATTTCTAGCCTCGCATAGTTATCGGACGAAGGAGTGCAGTTACACGCCGGCGGAACCATGCTGTGACCTGCTTATGGGATATGTTAAAAGCCGACATAACCAGCAGGCTGATGCCCATCATTACCAGGATCCCACCTGCCACTAACAGGGGAATCAGAATTGGTTGATAAGTAACCAGACTGGCACCCTCCACCATATGAGAAGGGTAAGCCATTAGTGGTGTAAGCAGAAGGGCTGCGCCACCGGTTATAGCAGCAACACCGGTAGTTTTTGACCTGGAACCACCGGAGTTTCCGCTAAAGCCTCCTATCTTTGCCCATATGCCCGGAGTCCTGATTACCAGGAAATACACCAAAGTAATGATTACAAGCATAAAGCGCACGAGAACAGGTGCAAATGGTGCTTCGCTTATACTCCAGGTGCTGAATAACTTTATGCCGCATTGAACGAGGATTAATACCAGGATAATAACAGCACCCTTGTAAGCCCATTTGTCACGCATTGACAGGGCATAGGTTGCAACGATGCTGGCGGCTCCTAATAAGAGTCCAGCATATATAAGAATCTGATAAAAAGTCAGGTAGGGTACATACTGTTGAAATGCTCTTCCATACAGATCGGCGTTAAATGCAACACATACAGTGCCTACCGAACCAACCAGAGTCATAAAAGCTGTTGCACCCAGTAAGATAATTGCTATAATACGCATCTAGTTCTCCTTTAATTATAATTTTACGTAGTTATTGTTAAGTTGCTCCACATTCCAACTATTATTACAACCATAGTGACAAGCATATAAAACGAGGCCATTTTAAACAGTGCAAAGCTGAATTTGTCTGAGCGGCGAAGCATCGAAGCCACCGCAAATATGATTAACAGGATGCTTAAGCTTAAAATTGCCCGTAAATAACCCCAGTCCAAACCAATGAGCATTGTTGCAATAACCAAACACAGGACTGCAATAACAGTAGAAATGCTGATAATAAGGTGCGCTGTTCGCTCGCCATAGCAGTTCGGAAAAACCGGTACCCCGGCTCTTTTGTAGTCTTCGGCTTGCCTGAAACTAAAGGTAATGATATGAGTCGGAATCCAGAATAGCACAGACATGGCCAGTAAGAGCCCTATTAAATCGAACTGTCCGGCCGCCAGAACACGGCCGGCAAGTACAGGCATCGCGCCGGCGATGCCTCCCCAAACAATGGACCAGGGGGTGCGCCGCTTGAGCCACACTGTATAAACCACTGTATCAAAAAATACACCTGCAAACACTACCAGCCCGTACAGCG
>JAQTVR010000083.1 GCA_028706995.1 Dehalococcoidales bacterium | reverse complement strand
TCCAGCTTGACGATACCGAATTGCCTCGCTTCATTTTTATTTCCGATGTCATACACGGCGATCAGGGTATTTTTTCTATCGAAAGCGGATATTAAATCTTTTATGCCAAGGTCGAAATAATTATCACTGGCGACGACAAGCAAGTCATCCTGAATATTATTCCCCTTAACCCAGTAGTTCAGCGAACCCACTGCCCCCAGCATTTGCTCTTCGGTATCCACCGGCTCCACCCAGAGATTTATATTTCTCCCAATGTCCTTTTCCCATTCCTGGTACTGGGAAGCGAATTTACGGTTGGTGGTAATGTGTATTTCCATATCATCCGGTATCTTTTCAACAATATAGCTAATAACCGGTTTGCCTTTGTAGGGCAGCAGCCCCTTAGCCGTTTTTTGCGTGACGGGATACAGTCTTGTTCCGAAGCCACTGGCCAGAATTAAACACTTCATTTTATTTCTCCATATAATTTAAGTATTCTGGCTCCTATTTTATCCCATCCGTACTTATTTGCAATAAGTTCTCTCCCTCTATCTCCCATTTCAGCGGCTAATTGATTATCTGATAGTATTTTGATGATAGCTTCAGCTAATGCTGAATTGTCATTTGGTTCGACTACAATGCCGGCATTATTATCTACAGTGTCTTTAGAAATCCCGACTATATCTGTTGTAATTACGGGGGTTTTACAGGCAAGGGATTCAAGCAAGACCATGCCGAAACCCTCCTGGGATGCTGAAGTAGACGGTAGAACGAAAACCCCGGCCTTATTATAATATTCAGTGAGTTTTATATCGGGGATAAATCCGCAAAAGTCGATCACCTTTTCCAATCCTAAGGCCTTAGCCCTGTGTCTATAATATCTCATCTTGTCACCCGCGCCGCCTATGACAAGCCTGACATCCGGGATCTCCTGTTTTACTATTATTAACGCCTCCAGCAGGTTATCCAGCCCCTTATATTGGTGTGCTTTGTTTAAAATGCTGAAGAAGAAAATAGTATTTCTCTGTTTCTCGATCAACAACGGCTTGAATCTATTGGTGTCCACCCCGCAAGGTATAATGACTACTTTCTTGTGGAACTTTTTTAAATAAGGCGAGCGCTGTATATATTCGGCTTGCGTGATTATTATCTTATCTACGCTATCAAGCAATCTATTCAAGGCTATTGTATTGTATGTTTTAGCTATATATTTATTGATTTTTTTGCCGACTATGTCGTTATGATAGGTCAGGATACAGGGTATGTTACGATGCCTGGAAACATTAGCGGCAATATCTGAAGTATAGGGAGTCGGCAGGTGCGTATGAATGACATCGGCTTCAATATGCTTTAGCTCTGAATATAAATTGGGGATTACTGGGGTGTGACCTATCTTAAAAAGGAACGATACTCTTTTTATAATTATATTGTCATGCTCTTCAATTCTGGCACTTTTATTTGTTCCAAGGGTGGATGTGACCACAGTAACTTCGTGTTTATTATGAATCAGCTCTCTACACAGGCTGAAGGCGTAGTTTTCCACGCCTCCGATCGCCGGAAAAAAAGCGCTGTGTACCTGGACGATTTTCATTTATTCAATATCCCTGCCGTTATCGCTTTGTATACATCTATATATTGAGATACGCACCTATCCCAATCGAACACTTTTTTCCGGCTTTTTTGAGTATCCCCTTTATGAATTCTTGATATTCCGGAAGCTATAGCCTCCGGATCTTTGGGTTTAACCATGATGTACTCCCCTGACACTACTTCGGGTAGAGATGCTACGTTGGAAACTACAACCGGTTTGCCCATATTACAGGCTTCGGCAGCCGCAAATCCAAATCCCTCCGATAATGAAGGAATTACAATGCAATTCGAAGCGGAAATATAGCTAATCAAGGTATTATCGGACACAGTATGGAGAAAAATGATCAACTTTTCGATATTTAGACTTTTTATCATCTCCGAAATCTTTTTATATCTGTTCTGTGGGGTATGTGAAAGAATCAGCACCAGTTTAGAATCGGAAATCATATCTGAGATTAAAGGGACAGCCTGAATTAAGTATTCGACGCCTTTGGATATTCCCGGTCGCCCGTAATACATGTATATGAAACAACCATCGGGTAGCCCCAGTTCCTTTCTTGTCTTTTTATTATTTTCCCGGGTAAGAAAATTACTGTCTACTCCATTGTAAATGGTCTTTAATTTATTCACTTTCAATCCGAGCCCTCTTGCACGATTGCATGTGTAATTGGAGACACAGACCGCCGCATCGAAAGGGAGCTTTAGCAATACCTTTTCAATAAAGCGATGGATCCGGGCTGTAAAAATATTCATTCCAGGAAGTTTTAACCACATGTCTCCCAAGATTTCATGAATGGTTATGACGCTCTTGGTTCCAGTTAATTTGGCGGCTAGCCAGGCGGGGAGAACGGCGTTATAAGTAGTGGTATGTATTATATCTGCCTGTCCTGCCATTTTCATAACCTTGGGGATTGCCAGCAGGCTGAACCAGTACCTGTCGCCTCTATATGGAACATTTATTCTGTGTATTTTTACGCCGTTAATTTCTTCATATTTAGGAGTATTCGGCAGCCTTGACGTAATCAGGTTACATTGATGACCAAAATTAGCCAGTCTTTCAGCCAGATTAACAAAGACTTTTTCCACCCCGCCGGTATGCGGTTTATAGTACTCACTGACAAGGAGGATTCTCAACCTTTTCCTCGCAATACAGACTTTGCTTTAAGCGTATTTTTATCACGGAAAGAGCCACCGTTAATCCGTGTTTAATATCATTAAAGGTGATTCTTGAGTTATGATATATGCAGTCTATCGGCACTTCCTCGATTACAGCTTTTTCCCAGCGGGCTGTTTCTAAGGTCTCGATACTGATGCACATTCCTTTTTCGGATAAATGGAAATTCTTATAGATATTGCTTTTATAGGCACGGAAACCACTTTGAGAATCGGTTATCTTCGTCCTGCAACCGAAATTAAATAACCACGTAATTACCTTAATCCCGAACTGTCTGTAGCGGGGAACCGTAACTTTTTCAAGGCAGAACCTGGAACCGATGGTCAAGTCGGCTTTTCCGTCTATGATAGGTTTTATTAGATTGGGGATTTCCTCCGGTTTGTGTTGCCCGTCTCCGTCCAGGATCACCAGGATGTCGGCTTTATATTTCCTGGCGGCTTTAAAGCAGGATATGATGGCTTCGCCATATCCTTTATTAGCCGAATGCCTTATTACTAAAGCTCCGGCATTACTTGCCAACGTGGCAGTTGTATCGTTGGATCCGTCATCTATAACGATAACCCTTTCTACGTATTTCCTAGCCTTGGCGACTATACCTGCGATATATACTTCGGTATTAAGGCAGGGAATAGCCGCAATAACTTTTATATTTTTGATTTTTTGCATAGTCGTCCAATATTTCAAAGTACTTAGAATATTGTTCCTGTCATAATTCTATCGTTATATCCACTCGGATGTTGTAGTTGCCATTGCCAGGTGCTTTCAATAATTTCTTGAAGACTTGGATGTTTCGGCTGCCATCCCAGGATTTCCTCAGCTGTTTTATAGCTGGCAATAAGTATTGCCGGGTCTCCGGTACGTGCGTGAAAAGCCCTCACCGGGATTGTTCTGCGTGTGATCTTTCTGGCTGTTTCGACAACTTCCATTACGGAATACCCCTTACCATTGCCGAGGTTAATTGTCCGGTTGGATATTTCACTGTTAAAACAATCCAGCGCCATGATATGCGCACGGGCGATATCTAGTACATGTACATAATCCCGTATGCAGGTGCCGTCTTTAGTATCGTACCTAGCGCCGAATACCGGTAAATATTGTGTCTTTCCCAGCGCAACTTCGACAATAACGGGAATGAGATTTGTCTCCGGATGATGGTCGGATCCATAGTTTTTACTAGCCCCGGCGACATTGAAATACCGAAAACTAATATATTCAAGTCCATGAATCCGGCTGTACCAGTGCAGGATGTGTTCAAACATCAGTTTGGATTCGCCATAGGCATTTAACGGTTTAGCAGTGCAATTTTCGGTAACCGGAATTTCTTTCGGTTCTCCAAATACTGCGGCAGTAGAGGAAAATACTAAGCGTCTCACATCGTGTTTTATCATGCATTCCAGCAAATTTATACCGCAGCTAACGTTATTTTTAAAATATATGCCCGGTTCAGTCATAGACTGAGCTACAGAGATATAAGCCGCTAAGTGAATGACGGCATCAATATCATAGCTGTTAAAAACACTATTCAGCAATATAGTGTTGTTTAAATCGCCGAAAATAAAGATCGTCCCCGGAGCAACTGCCCGGCGATGTCCGCCTGACAGGTTATCCAATATGATAATAGTATGCCCTTGGATCAAGAGTTCTTCTGTTATCACGCTACCTATATATCCTGCACCGCCGGTTACCAGAATGTTCATATTTTAAGTCCTATATAATGCGCAATAATATACAACAGGCTAAGTATTAGCTACACAAAGGATCGTAGTAAGTAAGTAATGCTGCATTTAACGCCTGAAATATAGCATAAAAAAAGACAACAGGCAAATGAAATGTTCCGATGATCTCATGATATTGATATACAAAGTATTGGACTTGAGGGGCCAGGGTCTTACAAGTGAGATGGAGATAATAATATCCTCATATCTATTAGGGAGCATCCTCCCTGAAATTTAGCGCTGAGCCGGCGATTCCAGTTGGAAAGTGCCGATAGCCCAACCCTCGCGTAGCATGGCAAAGACCTCCAGATCATTCTTGTCTATCTTTGATTATATGAAAAGGCTGCAAGACCTCCTAAAATTAAGATAAGCATAAAAAATAAGTGATATAAGTTATATCATTGGCTTATATCTTTGTCTATAATGGAAAAAGACTTACAGCAAGGAGGGTTTGAGATGACTGCAAAGAATGTAACTGTTTATTCCACTCCGACGTGTCCGTATTGTGTACGCGCAAAGGAGTACCTGACGAAAAGGGGTGTTGTTTACAAGGATTTGAACGTAGCTGTTAACCAGGAAGCGGCACAGGAAATGGTTCAGAAATCCGGGCAGATGAGTGTACCGGTAATCGTTGTCGACGACAAGGTAGTAGTCGGTTTCGATCAGAGGGCTCTGGAGAAATTACTGTCTTAGAAGTTATTATTGATCGATTCCGCTCTAATCCTTCGACAAGCTCAGGATGAGCGGAATTAAGGCAAGCCGCTCGTGGTGAGCCTGTCGAACCATAGCGGCGTCGAATATAGTAGTCTTACTAATGGTAAGAATATTAAAAGGAGTATAGTTGAAGTTGATACGGGGGGCTTTACAGCCCCTCGGCAATTTTATACATATTATCGTAAGCCTTGCCGAAGTCGGCGCTTTTCGCTTCGAGTTGGCTGCGGATAGCCTTTATGCGTCGGATAAATTCCTGCCTGTCCTTGTTCTTTACCAGTTCCGTCCACTCGGTGCAGTTCTTAAGGAAACGCTGCTGAATCTGAGGAAGTTGCGGCAGGTTCATCTGTAATGAGGCATACAGCCCCGGGTCTTCTGAAATGACACTTTCCACCAGTGTCCATAATACCTTATAGGTAATTCCACCAATGGATT
>JAQTVR010000082.1 GCA_028706995.1 Dehalococcoidales bacterium | reverse complement strand
CAGGCAGACACATTCAAGGACTCAGCCTTATCTTTTATGGGTATCTTCAGCCTGAAATCGGCGAGTTTAAGCAAATCCTGCGAAAGCCCCGCCGCCTCATTCCCCAGCGCCAGTATCAGCTTATCCGCTTTCTGTAAAAACAACGGATTTTCTTCCCCGTTCAAGTCGGTAGTTACCAGGGAGTAACCGGACGACTTAAGTGACTGGACAAGTCTTAAATAGTCATCAGTTCTTCTAATCCATAAGGATAAAACGGTACCGGCAGTGGACTGTACCGTCTTGGGAGACAAAGGGTCGGCGCATTTTCCCGAAAGTATCACCCCCGAAAAACCGAAAGCGACTGCCGTGCGAATCAGGCTTCCTGTATTGCCCGGGTCCTGTATATCTTCCAAAAGCAATATTTTAGAACCGGGGTTATCGGGGAGGTTATCCGAATATATATCCGCAGGTAAGCGGACAACGGCAATAATTCCCTGCGGCGTTGCAGCCGATGTGATGGAACGCAATTGTTCACCTGTAATATGCCTGTAAGGGTACGTGCCGCAAAAAGAGGGCAATTCGCCGGTAGATAATAGCTCTACAATAGCTCCGTCATTATTATTGGCTATTTGCCTTATAGCCCTCTCCCCTTCCACAAGAAAGACTCCCAATTCCAGCCGTTCTTTTTTATCCGCCAGGTTCTTATACCACTTGAGCGGTTTTAAAGGAATGTCTTCGGATTTATATGCCACAGCGAATCCTCATAAATATTTTCACCTAATAATAGCACGGCAGACATCTCGGGGGAACTGTTAACTATCTTTCTTAACAATCATCGCCGCTATGGTTCGACAGGCTCACCATGAGCGGCTCATTTAATCTATTCCCGCTCGTCCTGATGATTGTCGAAGGATTTGAGCGGGGGGAAAACACCTAACATGAGTGATAAGTATGCAATGTCGTACTTATTGATAAGATTAAACCTGTGTAACTGCTATATAAACCATAAAGTAGTGAAGCAATGCTCCGATAAGGATGAATATATGGAACATCTCGTGGAAGCCGAATACACCGGGTATCGGGTTGGGCTTCTTGATAGCATATATAACGGCTCCAATGCTGTATGCAAGCCCTCCGGCAGCCAGCAACATGAAAGACACAGTTGACATCCTGTGCCAAAGGATATTCATCGGAATAACCGCCATCCAGCCCATTAAAAGATACAATATGGGGGAAATGATGCGTGGAGCACGCAGGTAAAACACCTTAAAAAATAGTCCGGCTATTACGCCAGCCCACTGCACGCTGATGATGCTCCAGAACCAGGCTCCGTCTAGATAAACATAGGCCATTGGGGTATAGGTACCGGCAATCATTATGAATATTGCTAAGTGGTCGAACTTGCGCCAGATACTCATATCGTTCTCTTTCTGCTTTCGCGAATGATATATTGCGCTCGCGGAGAAAAGGCAGATAGCTCCGAGACCATAAACCAGAGAGACGATAAAGTAATCCCATTGATCCCACGTTACACATAACAATACTAAAAGGCCGATAACCGAAGCTATCGCCCCTGTAAGGTGCGAATATGATGATATCCGTTCCGATTCTTTAACTTTTATTGAAAGCCTCCAGTCTGTGCTGATAATTATATATTTAGATAGTATTATTTATCTTTGCCCTGTTTTTAGGATGAGTGAGCAGTATGTACAGGGAAGGAATAGCAGCTAGTAAGGCTACAGGCCAAAACTCACCACCCGGACCGTTACTGCCCACATAATCCACGAATACCCCTATTAAAGGCGCTAATATCATAGTGGAGATGGATTTCGCCTGACTCTCGATGGATAAAACGGTTGCGCCCTTCTCTTCAGTAGCATAGGCATCGAAACGGCTTAACAGTATAGGATACCAGAAGTTCTGCGCCAGCGACAGCAGGATAAAACAGATTATAGCCGCATAATAATACTCGAAGAATAGTAGAGGAATAAGCGCAATATAAATTATAAAGTTTACTTTCCACAACAGGCGACTGCCTGCTTCTTCCCCTCCTGCAAAATTGACCAGGCGATGGGAATTGCGGCTGGCATAGGCTGCAGCAATATATATGATAATATAAACCAGTCCGACTACAATAGAACTGCGCTGAGCTTCTCCCCAGACAACAAAGATCGGTAACAGTAATGCTATGTTTTTCAAGATTGGTTGAAGATAGTTTTCGACTGCTTTATATACACCTTCGAAGGAAATGGATTCGACGATAAGCCGGCGTAATTTCACATTTCCTACTGCAGCTCGGATGCATTCCCACAGGTGAATAATAACATCACGAATATTGACATGTTTTTCAGGCCGCCCCTCCAGTTCCTCGGGATAGGTGAGGAAGTTAATCAAACCGATAATATATGGCACTATGGCAAAGAAAAAGACGTAAGAATAGTTATCCGTTAACAGGACAAAAATAACTGCTAGTATAGTAGAAACCACCGAACCGATTTTAGACCAGGAGCGGGTATAACCATAGACTTTTGTTTTTTCATCCAGCCGTCCCTGTATGCGTAACCATGTGAATATCATCGCCTTATGCGTGCCGGTGCGAAACGCCTCGCCGATGGCAAAAAAGAACATCGCTACAAAGAAATGCCAGTAAAGACTGCTGAATCCGAAGATAGCGAAAGAAATGATATAAGAGATAAAAGATAAAATCATGCTGCGGCGGCGCCCGAACAAATCGGCAACGGCGCCACTGGGAATTTCTATGAGGTTGATAAAAAGCTCGCGGAAACCGATGAGAAAACCTATTTGAGTGAAAGAAAGCCCCTGTTGCAGGAAAAAGAGTATGATAAATGGCTCGAAGTACCGCTGATTCTTTAGAAAACCATACAGGGAAAAACGTCTGATCACTATGAATAATATAATATTCCGCTATTGCACGGAAATGCAAACTATATCGCTTCTTTGAACTCCGGCTGGAACTTTACGATTCCGGTTCTTCCTGCAAGAGCAACCGCTTCACCGTCAATGGTGATTTCGGTTTTTTGAGGGTTTGCATTAAGGACTATAGCTTCAGTTTCGTTGTTTGGTAGAACTGATATAGTAGACTCTGCTGTATCAACAGTGCTGATAGTGCCCTCGACAGTCGCAATATGCTGAGTTTTCCTACCTTTCTCGATAGATAGCTTGACCAGACCCTAAAAAGTAAGGTGGGAGGTAGTTAGGAGTGGTTTAACTTTCTAATGCAACCACCTTAATTCCTGAATAGCAAATCTAAGGAATCCACGGGAAGGTCACTGAAAAAACTCTCCCTGACCAACTCGAATCTCGTCGAAGCTGCCGAGGAGTTCTAGGTATCGTCCCCTTTGGTGGAGCCAGGGAGGCTCGAACTCCCGACCTTTTGACTGCCAGTCAAACGTTCTCCCAACTGAACTATGGCCCCGTGGATTATCTAATTTATCATAAGTAGCCAGCTTTGGCAAGGTGAAAGCATTTTTTATCTTTAGTGGGGTCTAATATTTATTCCAGGACTACACCTGTGCCGTAGGCTATTGTCTCGGCGGCGTTCTGCATTACCATAGCCGTGTCGAATCTCATGCAGATGATGGCGTTAGCACCTTTGCCCTGGGCATCCTCTATCATCCTCTGCAAAGCCTGTTCCCTGGCTTCCGCCATCATCTTGGTATATTCTGTTATTTCACCGCCGACCATCCCTCGAAGTCCTGCCATAATATCCTTGCCGATATGCCTTGCCCGGATGGTGCTGCCTCTGACCAATCCGATGGTACGTGAAATATTCTTGCCTTTTATTTCCGGCGATGTGACTATTATCATCTATCAACTCCTTTAAAATCATCTTTCTTGTCCTGTTTTATTTTATCCTTAATTGTGATTCCCAAAAGTGCAATACTGCATACAATAATAACACCAATAAGTATACGTAGAAAAATCGAGATTTCCGTCGCCAAAAAGAATTCTTTAGCCATCCAGCCTATTAAAATCAGTACTGTCAGCCCGATGATGGAAATAATTACGTTTACCATATACCGTATCCCCTCCTTTTTATGTCCGGTTATTTCTTGCGTATCGGTATAATTTTTACTCCGGTAGTTGTGTCTTCTACGGCCACCCCAAGCGCTGTAAGTTTTTCCCTGACGGCATCGGCTTCTTTCCACTTCTTCTCTTTCCGCAGGTTCTGACGGTCTTCGATTAGTTGTTGGATTTCTGCATTGCCCCGGTAATCTGCCGAAGACAAACTAAGCCCCAAAACATTCTGTGCAAGCTCCAGGAAAACGGATTTCGCCTGTGCAAATCCTGTTCCTGTATCAGCCGCCTGGTTTATCGATCTTGCAAGGTCGAAAAGAGCTGCCAGAGCCTGCGGTGTATTGAAATCATCATCCATAGCCTCTATAAACTGCTTGCGGTAAGGTGCGGCATCGAGGTTTTCCTTTGAATTGCTATTGGATTCTTCTCTTGCAACGGTGCGTCTCAATCTTTCGGCGCCCGCATCCGCTGCCTGGAACGATTCTTTAGAATACTTTAAAGGGCTTCGGTAGTGGGAGTTCAAGACGAACAGGCGTATGGTATCGGCGCTGTATTCCTTGAGCGCATCCTTTATGGTTATAAGGTTACCCAGCGATTTGCTCATCTTGTCTTCGCCGAATTGAAGCAAGCCGTTATGCATCCAGTATTTGGCAAAGGGTTTTTTGCCTGTAAAGCTTTCGGATTGGACTATTTCATTCTCGTGGTGGGGAAAGATCAAATCCTGCCCGCCGCCGTGAATATCGATAGTCTCCCCCAGGTATTTCAAGGACATAGCGCTGCACTCGATATGCCAGCCGGGCCTGCCCTCGCCCCAGGGGCTTTGCCATGCCGGTTCGCCGGGTTTAGAAGCCTTCCACAGGGTGAAATCCATCGGGTGCTCTTTATCCTGCCCGATCTCTATACGCGCACCGGCCATCATAGAATCGAGCGTCCGGTGTGCCAGCTTTCCGTAGTCGGCAACTTTCCTGACCCTGAAGTAGACGCTTCCGGCGGCTTCATAAGCATAACCTCTATCGACTAAACCCTTAACCACTTCTATAATTTTATCTATTTCGCCAGTAGCTTTGGGATAGAAATCTGCTCGCATTATATTTAAGGCATCCATATCTGCAAGAAAGCTTTCGGAATAGAACTGTGCCAGTTCGCCGGCGGGAATACCCCTTTTGTTAGAGCGGTCGATTATCTTATCGTCTATGTCGGTGAAGTTTTGAATGTATTTGAGCCGGTATCCGCTGAAATTGATATATCGTCTTATAACATCGAAGATTATGTAGCTCATGGCATGACCGATGTGGGCATCATCATAAGGTGTTACCCCGCAGACATACATCTTGACTTCATCGCCCTGGAGCGCAAATTCCTCTTTCTTCCCGGATAATGTGCTAAAAAGCCTCATTCATTTTCCTTTACTATTGTAGCTACCGCCCAGGCAACCATCCCCTCTTCCCTGCCGGCAAAACCTAGTTGCTCCGATGTGCTGGCTTTGACATTTACCGCATCGGTCTCAACTTTTAAGGTCTTAGCCAGTTTCTGTCTTATATTATCTATATGATCCATCAATTTTGGCTGCTCGGCAACGATAACTGCATCGACATTGCCTACCTGCCAGCCTTTTGCTTTA
>JAQTVR010000081.1 GCA_028706995.1 Dehalococcoidales bacterium | reverse complement strand
GCCACCACTCATTACCGGGACTATAAGATCATCGCCGAGGTAAGCAAGGGCCTGGGCGAGGCTATGCCCGGCATTGAAATAAAGCAAATACCACAAGATCAACTTCTGGCTTCAAGAGGATGGTAAAATCATTGAAAATCAGCCGGATATTTAAACGCAGCAGGATAGCGCCTGATGCATAGAATAGAGGTGTATTTTAAAGAACAGCTTCCGGATTCTGCCGGGCAGGGATTGGTTAAAGGTATATATGACCTAGGTATCGACGGTATTTCCGATGTCCGGGTGATGGAAGTTTACTGGCTGGACGCCGAGCTTGAAAAACAGGAACTTAAATTTATATGTCAACGTCTCTTAGCCGACCCGATTACCCAGGATTATAATTTCAATGGCATCATCAATGGAAAAAGCGAGGATGGTCTTTATTCCATTGAAGTAGCTTATAACGCCGGAGTAATCGACCCCGTCGAAGAAACGGCTATGAAAGCCGTACAGGACCTAGGAATTAAGAATATCAGGGCTATTAAAACAGCAAAAAGATATCTTATCAGAGGCAATCTTGATAAAAGCGATTTGGACTTGATATGCAGCCGGTTGCTTGTAAACCCGATTATTCAGCATACTGTCGGGGATAATCCGGTGGTTTTCCCGGAAAGCCCCCGGTACAGTTTCAGCCTGAAGCACGTAGAATTACCTGAAGATGATGATGCCGAACTGTCCTGCATTGGCCGCCGATTCGGTTTCAGCCTCAACGAGATTAAAGCCGTTGCAAGCTATTTTTCAGGTTTGGGGCGTAATCCTGTTGATGTTGAACTGGAAACGCTGGCACAGACGTGGTCGGAGCACTGTGTTCACAAGACATTCAAGGGAAAGATAAACTTCAACGGCACGGTTATTGATAACCTTCTAAAGAACACCATAATCAAAGCCACAGGAGATTTGAATAAACCCTGGTGCTTATCTGTTTTTAAAGATAACGCCGGTGTAATCGATTTCGATGGTAAATGGGCTTTATGTTTTAAAGTTGAAACACATAACCATCCGTCGGCCATAGAGCCCTACGGCGGAGCCTCTACAGGCGTCGGAGGCGTCGTGCGCGATATTTTAGGTACGGGACTCGGTGCCAAGCCAATATTTAATACTGATGTTTTTTGCTTCGGAGACCCCGATATGCCATACGAGGATGTGCCGGAGGGAGTTTTACACCCGCGCCGAATGCTTAAAGGGGTCCGCGCTGGAGTTGCAGACTATGGCAACCGGTTAGGAATACCCACCGGCAACGGAGCAATATGCTTTGATAACAGATACACTGCCAATCCACTTGTCTACTGCGGGACGGTAGGAATAATGCCCGAAGAATTCTCACAGATGGGAAACCAAAAACCGGGCGATCTGGTGGTTCTTGCCGGCGGCAGGACCGGACGTGATGGCATCCACGGGGTTACCTTTGCCTCAGAACAGCTCAGCAAGGATTCGACCCGGGTTTCCTTCAGCTCGGTACAAATCGGCAACCCCATAGTGGAAAAGAAACTTATAGATACTATAATTCAAGCAAGGGACAGACGGCTTTTTACCAGGATAACCGATTGTGGCGGCGGAGGGCTCTCATCGGCAGTAGGCGAAATGGCCACCGAAACCGGAGTAAAAATACACCTGGACAGGGTGCCTTTGAAATATACCGGTCTTTCTTATTCCGAGATATGGATATCCGAATCACAGGAACGGATGATAATGGCGGTTCCACCTGAAAATGTCGAGGAGCTTTTAAACCTGTTTGCCGGTGAGAACACCGAGGCTTCGGTTATCGGCGAATTTACCGATGACAAGAAACTGCAACTGTTTTATAACGATAATCAAGTTTGTAATATCGATATGGACTTCCTGCATGAGGGCAGACCTCAACTGGAGCTGAGAGCCTTATGGCAAAAGTCATCCCATACAGAACCTAATTCGGATCAACCCGATCTAGCGCAATCGCTGTTAAAAATACTGGGTTCATGGAATATTTGCAGCAAGGAATGGGTTATACGGCAATATGACCACGAAGTACAGGGCAGCAGCGTCTTAAAACCGTTGGTCGGCAAGGAAAACGACGGGCCCGGTGATGCGGCTGTTATACGGCCGATACTGGATTCTAATATAGGCGTCATCATCTCTAATGGCATAAACCCTAAATACAGCGATATCGACCCCTACTGGATGGCGGCTTCGGCTATAGATGAATCACTGAGACAGATTATCGCCGTCGGCGGAAACTTGGAAAGAGTAGCCTTGCTTGATAATTTCTGCTGGGGTAATACCGGCAAGCCGGAACGGCTCGGTTCGCTGGTGCGCGCCTGCCAGGCATGTCATGATATTTCCATAGCTTACGGAACACCCTTTATATCAGGCAAGGATAGTTTAAACAATGAATTCGAGTTTCATGGAAATACTATTGCCATACCAGATACACTGCTGATTTCAGCCATAAGCGTCATGCCGAACATTAATAAAGCCGTATCAATGGACTTTAAAAAAGCCGGAGACCTTATTTATATAGTCGGGACCACTTACGATGAACTGGGCGGTTCCGAATATTTCAAAAGCCTTGGATACATCGGTAACGATGTCCCCCAGTTACGCCCCGAACAGGCTAAAAGGCTAATGGATAATCTTAGCAAAGCTACCGATAAAAAACTGGTTAAGGCATGCCACGACCTTAGCGAAGGCGGACTGGGAGTGGCTATTGCTGAGATGGCATTTGCCGGTAATTTAGGAGCTACTCTTATATTAAAGGAAATTCCGTTGTGCGGCAGTATCACCCGCAACGATTATATCCTCTTCTCGGAATCCAACAGCCGCTTCCTTGTGGAGATTTCTCCCGAAGACGAAGCTGAGTTTGAAAAATTAATGAAAGGCGTTATTTGTGCCTGCATCGGCGAGGTTACGGCTTTAGATACACTCCAGGTATTCGGACTCAATAATGACAGGATTTTAAGCATCGAAATAGATACATTAAAGGAAGCTTGGCAAAAACCGCTTAAATGGTAAATATGATAAATGAGTAAGGTAAGAACGCTTATATTAAGAGCACCGGGAACTAACTGCGACATGGAGACTGCTTTTGCTTTTGAAAAGGCCGGGGCGGAGACGTCTTTGATTCACATCGGTGAACTGATACGCAGGGAGAAAATGCTGGGAGATTACAGGATAATGTCGTTCCCCGGAGGTTTTACATACGGCGATGATCTTGGCGCCGGAAAAGTTATAGCTAATGAAATCAGCCTTAAACTGGGCGAGGATATAGCGCTTTTTATCGAAAACGGAGGACTCATTATTGGTATCTGTAATGGCTTCCAGACACTGGTAAAGAGCGGGATCCTTCCCGGGCCGTTATCACCGAATATAAGACAAAGCGTAACCCTGACCAATAATGATTCGGGCAAATTCGAATGCCGCTGGGTATATCTTGCAGCTAATTCAAAAAGTAATTGTATCTTCACCAAAGATATCGAGCGGTTGTATCTGCCGGTAGCTCACGGTGAGGGCAAACTGGTTGCAGATGCTCAGGTACTGGATAACCTGAACATAGTCCTGTATTATACAGATGAGGATGGTAATCCTACCATGAATTATCCGGATAATCCCAACGGTTCGCAAAAAAGCATTGCCGGCATATGTGATAACACCGGACACGTCTTCGCCCTGATGCCGCACCCGGAGCGCTATATTAAGGGGAGCCAGCATCCCATGTGGTCGCGGGAAGGCAGTAAAAAACAGGGTGACGGTTTTAAGATATTTCAAAACGCAGTAGATTGGGTAAAGCACCTTTAAAATAAGATAGATGATAATTTATTCAGACTGTGAATATTTACTACAATTGTCGAGTATGTTATACTAATTAACTAATTAAATGTAACTAGAAAGAGGGATTAAATTGCCGGATACAGCTACAATAAAAGAGCTTTTAGAATCTGGGGCACACTTCGGGCACCAGACCAGTCACTGGAATCCCCACATGAAGAAGTATATCTTCACCAAACGTAATGGTATTCATATCATTGACCTTGAACAAACAGCTGCAATGCTGGAAGAAGCATGTAATTTCGTCAAAGAACTGGCTGCAAGCAGTGGAAAGTTACTCTTCGTCGGTACCAAGAAACAAGCGCAGGACATCATTGAAGATGAAGCCAAGCGTTGCGGTATGTTTTATATCAATCAACGCTGGATTGGCGGTGTTCTCACCAATTTTTCTACCATCCAATCACGTATCGACTACCTGGTAAAACTGGAAGATCAGCAGGCTAAAGGCGATTTTGCGCGCCTGCCGAAAAAGGAAGCCACAAAACTGGGTGAAGAAATCGACCGACTAAACAAAAATATGGGCGGTTTCAAAGAGATGACCAGCCTGCCACAGGCCCTCTTTATTATAGATCCGATAAAAGAAAAAATCGCTATTTTAGAAGCCCAGAGGGTTGGCATACCCATTGTTGCTGTTGTAGATACTAACTGCAAACCGGGCGATATCGACTATCCTGTTCCTGCCAATGATGATGCTATTAGAGCCATCAAGTTGATAACCAGCAAGATTGCTAATGCGGTCATCGAAGGAAGAGGTGGCGAACTACCTGTATCGGAAGAAATGGCAACAGCCATTAAGAACGAGGCTGAAACCAATCAAACTGCTGAAGAAATACCTCAAGATTAAATTTATTAGGGGGCAAATAGTTGGAAATCTCTACTGCCAGCATTAAAGAATTAAGAGAGCAATGCGGTGCGGGCATAATGGAGTGCCGTGCTGCTTTAGTTAAGTCCGAAGGATGTACTGAAAAAGCCCTTGAAATTTTAAAAGTACAGGGATTTATTAAAGCTGCTAAAAAATCCGGCAGGGCTACTGACCAGGGATTGGTCGAGGCTTATATACACGCCGGCGGACGTATCGGCGCTATGGTCGAGTTGAATTGCGAAACAGATTTCGTGGCGCGTACCGATGAATTTAAATGCCTGGCTCATAATATAGCCATGCAGATTGCAGCTATGAATCCCAGTTACATCTCGGAAGATGATATTCCAGCCGACATTCCGCAAGATGAAAGGGCAAAATTAGAAGATAGCGCTGTCTGTCTGCTCAGTCAACCTTATATCAAAGACACCACTCTAACAATTAAAGACATCATCGTTGAAAACATAGCTAAAATGGGAGAGAACATCAAGGTTAACCGGATTGCGCGGTTCGATTTATCCGATTAAGCAGGCTAATAATGAGTGACACCAAGTATAAAAGGGTCTTGCTCAAACTCAGCGGCGAGGCTTTCAGCGGTGAAACCGCTTATGGCATTGACGGTCCTACTATTGCAAAAGTTGCCAAACAGATTAGCAATATCGTAGCTATGGGTGTTGAAGTAGCTGCAGTAATTGGCGCCGGAAATATATGGCGCGGTGCCACAGCCGCCAAAGACGGAATAGATAGGGTCACCGCAGATTATGCCGGAATGCTGGCTACCGTAATCAATGCCCTTGCCCTTCAAGATGCCCTTGAAAAACAGGGAATAGTCACCAGGACACTATCAGCTATCGTTATCGAACAGGTCGCCGAACCTTATCTTATGAGACGTGCTATACGCCATCTTGAAAAAGGCAGGGTAGTTATACTTGCCGGAGGCACCGGTAATCCCTATATGACCACCGATACCGCCGCCGCTTTAAGAGCT
>JAQTVR010000080.1 GCA_028706995.1 Dehalococcoidales bacterium | reverse complement strand
CAACGATTGCACCGTGAAATCAGTACCTAACGGCTCGATTCCGAGTTTTCCCAGTACGGTCTCTCCATCTTTTACAAACTGCATTCTACCGAACTTGCGCGGGTCATTAAAGTAAATATTCATTCCATTATCCAGGTGAATGATAGCCCGGGTATGGGGCGGGGGGTCATCTCTTCCGAGCATCAACGAACCGCTCATTTTTAAGTGCAATATCAGCATATAACCGCTTTCGAGGTTAAAAATGAGGTACTTGCCGCGACGGCTCATGCCAACTATCTTCAAACCGCTTATAATATAATCGAATTTATCCTTTAAAGGCTGGCGCAACATCTTTTCCCAGAACAGTGTGACATTATTGATTTTATGTCCGACAACCTGCGGCAGCAGTTCGTTCTTTATGGTTTCGACTTCAGGAAGCTCCGGCATAGCAGTCCTCTTTTTAACAGGTATTTATATATGATTATAGCAGGAATAAGTAAAAGTATACCTGTAATCAGGCTGGCGATGACATCACTCAACCAGTGTGCCTGTAAATAGATCCGGGAAAAAGATACCAGTAATATAATAACGGCTGCTATAGCTTGCAGCAGGATACGATATGTCTTATTTTGTATAATGAGAGGAAGAAAATATATCGCTAACCCCATGAATAGGAATATGTAAATCGTATGACCGCTGATAAAGCTGTTTTCGTTAGCGCCTGTTTCCTGCAGTGGACGGGGTCTGTTGATAAATAATTTAAAGATGTAACTGATAAATACCCCGATGTAAGGCAGTATTAAAATAAAAATGGTCTCTAAGTACAACCTGTTTAGCCATAAGCCCAGTGCAAATATGATACTTACAATAATACCATAGGGAAAATCTCCCAGGGATGTAATAAGCTGCATTGAATTATCGAGGAATGGTGAGTCAATAGTGCCAATCCAATCGTTAACTGCGGAATCGCCGGGAATACTTGCAGACGAACATATAGATATGATAATGAATATCAGCAGTAACAGGAGCATTGCGTAAGCGATACGGTATATACTCAAGGTATTTATTCCATCTGTCCCCAGTTTTTGCCTACCTTGGTTTCTACCTTTAATGGAATGCTGAGTTCGATGGCGTGGGACATTACACGGGGTGCCAGTTCCTTCATCTTTTCCATTTCATTATTGGGGACTTCGAAGATAAGCTCATCATGTACCTGTAAAAGAAGGCTGCTTTTGAGCTTGAGCCTTGCCATTTCTTTATCCAGGTTTACCATAGCTACCTTAATAATATCGGCTGAGGTTCCCTGCACCGGCATATTTATTGCCATGCGCTCGGCAGCTTCACGCAGGTTGCGGTTGCTGGAATTGACCTCGGGAATAGCTCTCCGCCTGCCCAGTATCGTCTGGACATAACCCAGTTCCCTTGCCTGTTTTTTGGTGGTTTCCATGTACTCCTTAACACGCGGGTATTTCTCAAAGTAGGCGGTTATGAATTTCTCCGCTTCCTCGCGATTGAATTCGGTAGCCTGTTCCAACCCGTATCCGCTCATTCCATAGATAACACCGAAGTTGACGGTCTTTGCCAGCCGCCTCATATCTGCTGTCACGTCATCCTCACGAACACTGAATAGACGGGTAGCAGTAGCGGTATGAATATCCCCCTCGTTGTGGAAAGTCGTCAGTAGTTCCGGGTCCTGTGAAAGGTGTGCCAGTGCCCTCAGGTCAATCTGTGAATAGTCTGCGGAAAGCAGTTGGTAGCCGGTTGGGGCGATAAATGCCTGCCTGATTTCTTTCCCCAGTTCGCCGCGGACGGGTATATTTTGCAGGTTGGGGTCGCTGGAAGACAGCCTGCCGGTGGTGGTTTTTGTCTGGTTAAAGCTGGTATGCAGACGCCTGGTTTTAGAATTAACCATTTCCGGCAGGGCATCGACATAGGTGGATTTTAATTTGGTTAGCTGGCGGTACTCTATAATCAGTTCTATTATCGGGTGTTGCCCGCGCAATTCCTCTAAAACCGAGACATCGGTGGAGAATCCGCTCTTCGTCTTGCGCGCCGACGGTAATTTGAGTTCCTGAAACAGAACCGGGCTTAGTTGTTGTGTCGAATTGATATTAAAACGCCGCCCCGCATTTTTATAGATTTCATCTTCGAGTTCCAATAGCCGTCCGCCGAGGCGGTGTGACATATTACCAAGAAGGACAGTATCCAGCGCAATCCCTTTTCTCTCCATCTTCATCAATATCGGCACCAGCGGCATTTCGACTTCGGAGAAAAGCTGCCACAACCCCTGCTCTTTAAGCTCTTTAGTGAAGAGTTTATCGAGCCTGCTTGTATTATCGGCATCGGCACAGGCGTATTTACTGGCGACAGAAACCTCGACCTGGGACATGTTTATCTGGTTTTTACCGGAGCCGATAAGCTCCGTAATCTCCGTCATTTCAGTCTCAAGTCTGTTGAAAGCAAGGGCTTTTAAGCCCAGTGATTTCTCTCCCAGCAAATAGGCGGCAATCATTGTGTCGCAAGCTAAATTATTCACATCGATATCGTATTCCGCCAGTACTTCCATATCGAACTTGCCGTTATGTGCTATCTTGGCAAGCTTGTAATCCTCGAAAAGGGGTTTGAGCTTTTTGATGACCTGCGTTAAGGGAAGTTGCTGCACCTGTTCCCAGCCGATATGGCCTACGGGTATATAATAGGCTTCGCCGGGTTCAGGGGACAGGGATATCCCCACAAGCTGGGCAAGCATGGGATTTAAACCGGTCGTCTCGGTATCGAAGGCAAAGGAGCCTCTTTCTTTAAGTCTCCTGACCAATATATCCAAGTCTTCGGCAGTGCATACATTCTTGTATCCTGCCTGAGTTTTTACCGGCATATCGAAATTGAATTGGGGACACTCCGGTTTTTTAATTTCACCTTTTTTGGTTTCTGTTCCCGGAAGTCTGGATAACAATTTAGAAAAGTCCAGTTCATGGAAGAAATCCACCACCTTTTGCCTGTCGTAATTGCTCAAACAGCAGGCATTCAGGTCAAGAGATATCGGCATATCGGTAATTATGGTTGCCAGTTCCTTGCTTTTCCGGGCGATATCTTCATTTTGCTGTAGCTTTTCCCGCAGTTTAACCGGGGTTACCTCATCTAGATGTTCATAGATGTTATCGATTCCGCCGAATGTCTGGATTAGCTTTATCGCCGTCTTGTCGCCGATGCCACTTACCCCGGGGATATTATCGGATTTATCTCCTACCAGGGCTTTGAGGTCGGTTATATTTTCAGGTGGGACGCCGTATCTCTCCTTAACGGTCTCTTTTTCATAAAGCGTTGTATCTCCGAAGGTGCTTTTAGGCTTGGGGTAGAGAACCTTTACCTCCGGGGATACCAGCTGCATGGCATCGGCATCGCCGGTGACTATAATGGTTTCGATTTCCCTATTTCTTGCCTGTCGGCTGAGGGTTCCGATAATGTCATCGGCTTCGTAGCTATCCATCTCGAAGACGGGCATATTGAAGGCTTCGGCCAATTCCCTGGCTCTTGCCAGTTGACTGATTAAATCAAGCGGTGTTGCCGGGCGGTTGGCCTTATATTCATCGAATAACTGCTTACGTAAGGTGGGCGCTTTACGATCGAAGCCGATAGCAAGATAATCCGGTTTCAGGTCATTGATAATCTTAATAAGCATAGTGGCAAGGCCGTAGACAGCATTTACCGGTTCACCGGTATTCTTTACTGTCATGGGGGGCAGGGCATGATAGGCGCGATGTACCAGTGCGTTGCCATCGATAAGTACAAGCAGTTTGTTCATGGTCTAATTATAACAGAGTGATATGGAAGGCCGCTATGGTTTGCTTCACAACCTTTGGCTGTTTCTCAATGACAATTGGGTCCTGAGCTTGTCGAAGGATTAGAGCGGAAACAACCGCAGTCTTGATTGGCAAGAACCTTTCATAACGAATCAGATAAGTTTATACAACTGTTCTACTATTCTTACCATCCCTTCCGTATCCAATCCGCAATAAGCAAGCAGATTATTTCTTATCTCTAAACACTCTTCGTCAGTAAGTTCACTATAGGTCATGTCAAGGAAGACGAGGCTGGCATCGTCACCTTTGGCGATAGCCAAATCTTCATAGCCACTGCCGGTAAGTGCAGGTAACACCTTCTTAATCGAAGCACTGCCCTTCTGAGAAGGATGGTAGTAACAAAAGCTACGGAATGGGGCGTAAAGGTCGACTATCCTGTCTATTACAGACTGGCTCCACCGAGTATACTCCTGTAAAGCCTCCCCCATTTCCCTTAAAATCCCCTTTTCGAAAGACTGGTTATAGACTATAACACTCCCAAATTCACCAATCGACTTATGTAACTGTGACAGAAGGCCTGGGCGCGGGTCACCGGGTCCATCAGCCAGGAACCAGTGATGCTGCAAGGAACTGCCGGGCATGTCCTGGACATGGAGTGAAAACTGGAACGGTATGTTCTGGTAAGGCCTGGTGCCGTCGAACATGGGTACAACTGTGCTGAAAGTCTCGAAATCAAGGTAATATAATGGGTATTCAAGGCTGGCAAGGAACTGCATCAACTCATTTTTTTCAATATGGGGCTCGCCCCCGACAACACAGGAGCACTGGATGAGTTGCTTATCGCTGAGATCATAGTCGGAGGGGATATCGGTAATACTAAGGATACCGCTATTATAGAGGTCAAAACCCTTCTTTCCGCCACGATAAAGTGTGAATACATTATGCTCCGGTAAACCTTGCCGGCAATTTGCACTAAGCGGGCAGTCATACGGGTCGCTGCAATGCGTGCTAATGCTCATTTCGGGGCAAACTGGAGAACTAATAACATCGAACATACTTATAATTCTATCTGTTATGCCTTCGCTGGCAGAGATAACTTCTTCGGTAATATCCTCAATAGTGAATAATTCTTCGGGATTTATCTCGCCATTCTTAACGTACTTATTGTTTATGTGAGCCAGGAAGCATTTCCTTATCTTTAAACCATCTTTTTCCCGGCAAAACTTCTGGAAGGAAACGTCCTGTATATTGATGTCTTTTACTTCGGTGGAACTTTTGACCTCAATAATATCCCACTCGTCCTCATTTACAGGATTAAGAATATCAGCGCGGGAATAGAGTTTCCCGGTTAAAACGCCTGCCTCAAACAGGGTTTTTCTCTGCTTAAGAAGCTCTTTCGTACGAGAGATGTTCCCTATAAAATCGTCCTGGGGTATATCTATTCCTCCCGGAAACAGCTTTTTTGCCAGTTCCCCTGCAAGATGCCCCTGGTCGAATCTATTCTGTGTAGCTGCATCCGGTTGGGGGATACTTTCCGGCTGGTTGGTATAAATCCACAGCAGTTTAAAGCACTGCAACCCGTTAAGATACTTTGTTTTAGACAACATTGCTGACGGCATTATCCCTCCATCCTTGCGACAGCCTTATGTCAGAATTATTCTTTTTCGTCTATTTTTTCCACTTCGATGGTGCACTCTGTAACTAGGGCGGCAAAAGCCCCGATGGCTGCCAGTACAGGCGCAGCCAAAATACCGATTGCGGCTACCGGTGCTCCAATGGATAAGGGAATTTCTATAATAGTCTTGTTATCACGTATAATACGTACCTTCCTGATATTGCCTTCGTGTACAAGCTGCTTGATCTTAGCCAGTAACTGTTCTCCCGATACGGTAAATCTCTCAGTGCTCATTATTTTATTCCCCAT
>JAQTVR010000079.1 GCA_028706995.1 Dehalococcoidales bacterium | reverse complement strand
GCTTGTATTGCCGGGAGGAATTGTCTGCCGGAGCCGTAGGCAAATTTTACCTATTGAGAATTTTCTGCCGTTCGCCCCGGCCAGCGCTCGTTCATGCGATAGACAAAGGCCAGTATCTCGGCGACCAGAACGTAAACGGTTGGCGGGATCTCTTCTTCAAGGTCAAGTTTTGATAATATTTCAATCAGGTCCGGGTCTTCATGGATAGGGATATTGTTCTCTTTGGCCAGGGCTATGATCTTATCGGCAATAACCCCCTGCCCCTTGGCCGTAACCTTTGGGGCGTGGTCTTTGACCGGTTCATACTTCAGCGAGACGGCCTTTTTGATCTTCTTCTTCCAGTTGTTCATGAATTGCTCTTTGCGTCCGCAACCGTATTGAAAAATGGGCCTTCGCGTAATCGAGTGGGTAATTTTTTACTCTTCTCTATTCCCCTCTTTGGGAAAGAGGGGTTAGGGGAGATTTTATAAATCACAACTATTTTAGGCTGTTATCATATGAAAGCATATAGATTCGTTACTACCAAGCGTTTTCAAATCCCCCCTCGCCCCCCTTTACTAAAGGGGGGATGATAAAGAGCATGCCTTATTTAAAGAGAAATTTACCCACACTCTTTCACGATGAGCCTGAAAAATTAACCATACCAGTCATTAGCTTTTAGCTTTTGCTTCTGCCTTCTGACTTCTGTATTCTCCGTGCCTCTCCGTGGTTCCCTTGCTCTTTCCTGTTCCCTAGGCAATATAGCCACGATAACGGCTTTCGACCCTGGCTATGTATTCCCGCGTCTCTTTAGGCAGGGCCTCCGGCCTTTTTTCCAGGTTACCCATCCCCCAGTTGTAGGCGGCCAGGGCCAGCTTTACATCCCCCTGGTAACGGTCCATCAACTGGCGCAGATAGCGCGTCCCGGCCATGACGTTCTGTGCCGGATCAAAGGGATCGGTTACGCCTAATTCGGCCGCGGTTGCCGGCATAAGCTGCATGAGACCCCGTGCGCCGGCCGGGGATACGGCCTGCGGGTCGCCGTTGCTCTCCACCGCAATGACAGATTTGATGAGCGCGGGTTCTACCCCGTATTTTCGGGACGCCTCGCTCACGATATGTTCAATATCCTGTCCGCCCTGTAAATTATTTGACACCCCGGCATCAAGCTCCCTTCCCTTCGGACGGTATTCCGCCCTATTGGCCTGAGGGGACAGGTCGGGAAAATTGAAGGGGAAAAGCGATGAGGGCAGGCCGCCGTCTTCTTCGGATCCATTTTCAGAAAGGATGGCCTGCAAGGCCCGGCTTAATGCCTGAATAATTAATATATCCAGGGGTTGTTCCCTGGTCTGACCGGCTATAGAGGCGCGGAATATGCTACCAAAATCAGGATGGGTTGCAGAGCCGGAAGGCGCGGAGGGAGCCGAAGCAGAAAGGCCATTTGGGATACGCGGATCGATTTTGCCTATCATACTTAAAATGAAATAGCAATTTTCATACCAGCATACCTACCCTTCCTTGATTTCATTGCCCAACCATTCCAGATAATCCTTACTGCCCTCAGCTATAGGCACGGCTAAAATCTCGGGCACTTCATACGGATGAACCTCTCGAATAGACCTTTCGAGTTCCGGGTAAAGGTCTTTCCTGGTTTTAATTACACACATCCACTCTTCGGCGGTTTCAATCGCTTCTTTCCAACGGTAGGTGCTGGTGATAGGCCCGATAACCTGGACGCAACCCGCCAGCCTCTTCTCAACAAGGGCCCAGGCTATCTTCCGGGCGTCTTCCTTTTTTTCTGTAGTTGTAACCACCTGGATGTAGTCGGTCATTTCTCACCCCTCCTCCTAAAATCTCCGTATTGTCAAACCATCAACCACAACATCTCCCCTTACAAATCCAGAGGGCTTTTTGCCTCTTTCACGGTCCTGCTCGGCACACAGTGAGTGTAGATCTTTGTCGGGAAGATGGTACTGCGAGCAGTAATCCAGGTAGTATCGCAGCTATTTGAAATAGTATTGGTAAAGTCCGGGAGGGACAGATCGCCTCTTCAGAATCTCGCTGAACCGCTTAAATATATCAGACGGAATATCGCGCATAGGACGATAACAGGAAGTGTGTTATTCATTCCATTTGGGATGATAACAAGTTAGGAAATTATGTCCAATTCGCAAGAAATTGTCAAATTGTTTCTCAAGCTTATCATTTAATGGTATGATAACGAGAAACCAGTTAATAATATTGTTAAGTTAAGGTGCTATGAATATTAACGACACACAAATCTTAGCTGAGAAAATCGCTGCCCTTATTATTGACAAGTCTTTCTGGGGACACGAATGGTTTATTGTATTTACATTGTTATTGGTTTTTCTTTTGGCGGCAATATCAGCCTGGTGTGGTGCATATTTAGTGGTTAGAGCTCAAAACAAAGCAATGAGAGCTGATTTTGATAAAGCGTTGGAACAGATAAGAGAGCAAACCGAAGCAGTTAAAAAGATCGAAGAGAATATAGCGTACAATTTTTGGGAAAGAAGAGAACTATACAAGATTAAACGCGACAAAATTGAAGAAATATATAAAGCCGTCAGTGAGGAGATCGAAGATTATTCAAAAAACCTTTGTATAGCAATGTCGGATATAGGAAGAGATATTGTATTTCCCTCGAATCGCGCTGAAATGTTAATTTCTTTGTATTTTAAGGATGAACTTATTAAGCAATTAGAATACTACCGCGAAAAAAGAGGAGACCTTTCAAGTTTCATCCGTCAAATTTGCGAAATAAATATGGAGAGAAGCAATACACAGTTGTCTATTATAGAGAATGATAAACGCGCCGATGAAGGCAAACAACTATTTAGTAAATTTAATCAAGCAAAAATAAACATTGAGTTAGCCCTTGAAGAACATATGAAAAAACTTAACCAGACAAATGCAGCCGATCGCTGAAGCTCCGGCTGATTTCTGCGTTAGCCGGAAATAATAAATGATTAATCAAAACCAAATCCTTTATTCCAAACTTCAAGCATCTAAGCAGATTGCGGATATAAATAATGCTTTGGAAGAATATTACAAAAATAATGACACAAATTTTAAAGAATATATTACGGCAAGAGGCATTAAAATTGTTTGTCAAAGTGGCTGTAGTTATTGCTGCAATATCAGAGTAGATACCAGACCTTATGAAATTTTTCTTATCGCTCAACATATCACATCCTTTCCAGACAACGAAAGAAATCAAATAATGACAAACCTTGAAGAACATAAAAAAACATTGTCCAAAATTAAAACGATGATAGAGCATTTTTCTATGAATATTCCTTGCCCGCTATTATTTGGAAACATTTGTTCAATTTATCCAGTTCGTCCTCTCTTATGCCGTGCTTATTATTCCCTTGGAGTTTCTTCTTGTCTCTATTCATATAATCATCCATCAGACTTAAAAGAAAAGAGACCAACTGATTCTGATTTAGACAAGATATGGAATGAGCAAGTTGCGGGTAGTGTGGCATCAATATTTCAACAGAACGGTTACGATATATCTGAGCATGAATTAGGCACTGCTCTTTTAGACTCGCTGCACTCTGCCACGGCTCGCAAAAGATGGAAGAATAAGAAAAAGGCATTTGTCGGCTTAAAGACATACCACAACGATTAGGGATGAAAAGCCCAAATGAAAATAAAACAAGACGGCTAATCGGGTAGCCGGGGGGTTTTATCCCCCAGCCCCCACACCACCTGGCATGCGGGTCCGCACCAGGCGGTTCATGAAGCCTATCGGGCCGTAGCCGGACAGTAGATGTTCACCTACGAGTCTGGTGTTGATCCGGGTCGGGTACTTCAATGACGCGCCCCATGTCCACTCCTCCGGTCGGATTCATCGTGTCATGAAAGCTCATTGCTACTCCTTCCCTGCTTCATGTTCGGCCCTTCGGCGGTTCACGCCTACTATGGCCTCTGCTGACTTCTGCTCAATCACCCCATGGGTTACCCCTTGGGACGCTTCCTAGGCTGCCTTAGGGTACGGTGGCTTATCCATTCCTTTCGAAATGGGCCTCAGTCCGGCTCCCGTAGCAATCCAAGGACGCTCGTTGAGCAGATCTCCCCGGATAAGGACGTGGACTTTCGCTACACAACCGCGGCATTTACCATATCTCCCGAACCCAGGGCTTCGTCATGTCGTGCTGACTTGCCCGGAGACTTGGCCTTGTATGCCGTTTCTGTTCGTCGGCTCATAGCTTTGCATTCCGGCTTCCTTCAGACGGTCTCTCACGATTCCGCCCTTGCCTTCGGCTAGTACTTCTGCTAACGTATCACTACGTGGGCAGGGTTCACGTACAGGGGACTCGCACCCCTTAAGCTCACGCCCATGCCGGGCGTACACAAAAGCATCGAGAGGGACGGGGAATAGCTGTCGGACTTTTTTCATTTTTTATATTCCCCGCCCCTCATGCTTGTCGTTCCCCACTCCGCTTCGCTCCGTGGGGAACGCGGGGCTGAGCCGGTGCCCCTTCCCGTCGCTCCGCTCCGGGAGAACCAGGGGCACGAAACCGACCGCTTCGCGGCGGCTCAGCCCCGCGTTATGCTTTCACTTAGGAACTAGATGATAAAGACTACTTCTTTCTAAGGCGCATAGCATATCAAGTTATCGTTATATGTGCGATAATGAAACTAAGCCGCAAAGTATTTTTGTAGGGGGTTATTATGAAAAGGAAACTCTTATTTGTTTGGACGCTATTCTGTTTTCTTCTCTCTTCTTCCCTATGCACTGCCGCAGAAGGCATATCAATTAATGGCTATGACTGGCAGAAGTGGTCTCGGGGGTCCAAATTAGCCTTTGTTCAGGGCTGGGCCATCTGTGGCAAATCAGCTTATGATAATTTGATACTTGATCTCAATAAATGGGATGAATCCTTTAACTTTCTGAAGTTGCAAGAAGAAGGCTTTAAAGATGCCGGAATATTGCTCGGCGGTGTGACAATCGGGCAGATAATCGATACTATTGATAAAATCTATTCTGATCCCCGTGTCACAACAATGGATATTTCTGCAATTATGCCTTTTGTCAGTGGGCGGCTAATTCAGGGTTGGAGTGAAAAGGAACTTGACGAGATAACTGCTATTTACGTGAGGCTTAATCAATGCGAGAAGAAAGAAAACATCCCGGGCAGCTTTGAAAATTGTAGTTCACTGCGGAAAGAAAGAAACGCATATTTGCAAAAAATTAAGCGAAAGTAGTTCATGAATTACGTACAACATTCTTCCTTAAATCGCTTTGTTTTTTTTGCGCTACGTGGCTTCCCGAATATTATTGAGTGCAAGGCAATCTTGCCTCACAATATATTTACGATGAAAGGAGAATCAGATGGCTGCGCAGAAGAAACACAGTAATTGCAAACATTTCTGGGAGAATATGGGGACGTTGTTGAAAACTATCACTTATTTTTGATGCCGTCCCCCATATCCCGCCCGTAAAATCCACCGTCCCAAATCACAGCAAGAAACTGATATAAGTTGACACTTTTCACCTGATTAAACTTATTTTTTAGTGTTGCCGATCATTATATTAAGGGTATTAATCCGTTTTAAGTTCTTATAACAAAAGCTGGATTTATGATTCGTCGTAAAAATTAATCAGGTGGGAAATGGCCTTTGTAACCTTAAGGTGGGTTTCTAAGAGATGGTCGATCCCGAGGCGAGTTATTATCATTTTTCTGTTGAGACTCTGCCTGGGCGGCCTGTTCATATATGCAAGCCTCTCCAAGATTCAGGACGCCACCCGATTTAAAGAAATAATTGTAAATTATGAGGTACTACCTTATTGGT
>JAQTVR010000078.1 GCA_028706995.1 Dehalococcoidales bacterium | reverse complement strand
AACGCAACTGATCTGCCATGATCACCCCTGTAATTTTTTTACCTTCGGGTATGGCTACATAAAATGGATTTTTACGTTCTGTGTTGCTGATGGGACAAACAAAAATGAACCCCATCTTTTTATTAAAAGCGCTATGACTTACGACTAACGCCGGCCTGCTTCCCTTCTGTTCATGTCCGGCTTGTGGGTCAAAATTAAGGCGAATAAAATCTCCGCGTTTTGGGATATAGCCTACCAAACCTCCTCTCCTTCCGGCTTGCCCCATGAAACTTCCTTGCCGGGTTCTTGTACCTGGGCGAGCAACTCTTCTAATGTGTATTTCTTTTGGTGAGACAGGGGCTTTAAAATCAACTTTCCATCCTCTAATGAGCAACTTACCCGATCTTTTACACCCAGATGGAGTGATTTTAATACATGCTTTGGAAGTCGAATGCCAAGCGAATTACCCCATTTCCCAATTTGTAACTCCATATTATCTTGCATAGTTATGTCCCCTTACATATATGATATACAATGTATATCTGCGATGGGAGAATGTCAATTTAAAAATTGTTTACCGTAATAACTTTAGAGGCCGTTCCCGCCGCGCTAACCGGCCGCCTGCTTTTTGGCGGTCCGTGTTGAGCGCTTGGTTCGGCAAGTGTCCGGCACCAGCTTGATTTCCAGATGACAGCCGACAGCCTGGGCATATTTTTTCAGAGTAGTCAAGGATGGCGCATGTTTCCCCGCTGCTTCCAAACGAGAAACGGCGCTTTTTGTTGTTCCCATCCGCTCCGCTACCGCTTCCTGGGTAAGGCCGGCCCTGGATCGTGCGGCAAGCATCTCGCGAACAAGTGTGTACTCCTCTTCCAGGTCTTCGTATGCTTCCCTGAAATCCTTCCGCTTCAATGCCTTTTTGAGGAACGCCTCATGGTCATGAGGAACCGGTTTATATTTTAATTCAGCCATTCTGAACCTCCTTAAGCCTTTTCCGGGCAATTTTCAATTCTTGCTCCGGGGTTTCTTGTGTTTTTTTCACGAAAGCGTGGAGTATCACGACACGCTGGCCAATGACGAAACAATAAAACACGCGACCGATGCCTTCCCTGCCGCGTGGTCTCAACTCGAAAAGACCTCCGCCCATTGCCCGTGAATGCGGCATGCGCAGATGTGGCCCGAACTCCATCAGAAGCTCCACAATACGTGCAAAATCGGCCAATATGTCGTCAGGCCATGATTCGATTTCGGCTTTGACGCGTGGATGAAAATAATCATATGAATCGCCTAGTCCGCCGCAGACGGATGCTAGGTGGTGTGGGAGCTGGGGGATAAAAACCCCCGGCTACCCGATTGGGGTTCATAGATTCTTCTTGATAATTTCCTTGATGTACTTGGGGATATCTTTCTGGAGTTCCAGCGTTCTTCTTTTGAGCCGGTCGTAAACTGATACTTCATCACCAGACCACATAATGTCCACGCGGCGCGCTTGTCGCATAGCGATGTGGTCGTAGTCTTCCGGATAGGCCCAGTAACATCTCCCGCATATCTCCGGCTTCTTCATCTCTTGCCAGTTGACACAGTGCTCGCATGACCAAGACTTTGCACGGTTGGCTGACCCACAGAGAAGCATGTACGAGTTCGTATCCTCCACTTTCGTTTCATCATCACCGGCGACTTCGAATGGTATTCGATGGTCGATCTGAAGAAGCCGCTCTTCGAACTCTTCGAGATAGATGGCGCAACGACTCCCATGGAGGCCGATCAATTTCGCTTTAAGCTGCTTGGCGAAGGCGGTCCGGCCTCTGAGCTTTGAGAATCTTGCCTTCTTGGGATCGCCAAAGCGATAAGCCCCGATCTTACGGCCATCACTCCCGGTAACGCGGAACATCTCCAATGGGATGCCTTGTTCCTTGACATCTCGAGCTGCCCTTGGGGGATGGTTGTATCCGTACTTCTCCTTCAACTCCTCAGTTGTGATCTGTCCATGCTTCAGGATATGGTCGATTACTGTGCGGGGCCTCTTAGCCGTGACTGCCTTGCACTTCTTCACGAATTCGCGGGGCAGATCCTTCGCTTTCATTTGCGGCCCTCCCTAAGGCAAAGTTGCTCTCCCCGTGTGTAGCGATATACCGTCGGAACATGCGCCAGTTCGTCGGCAAGGCTTGGGGACAGGTACAGCGACTCAATGGTAACATCGGCTCTTCCCAAGAGTGTTGCTTGGGTGGACCGGCCTGCATAAAGCTCTATCAGTGTCAGATTAAGTTCCTCCGGGAGGAGTTTACCGAAGGTCTTAACCCCGGTACGACCATCGTAGCTGACCAGATAGCGAATGCCCTTCTGGTTCAAATCGTCGAGTGCTTCCACGAATTCGCAGAACTGAACGCTTTGCAGGTATCGTGTATCCCTGTTACCACAGACCCCCTGGTATGGAGGGTCCATATAGACAAGGTCGGCTGGTGTAGCTTTTTCAAGTATATCACGGTAGTTCATCGACGTGACAGTTGTCTTCCCCTTCAAATAATACGAAGCACCAAGAATCTGCAAGCGCATTGTTTCCGGTCGCATTCCCTGTCGCCTGTTGTCTGGACTCTGGTTGAATTCGCCTTGTGAGTTGTATCGCACAGAGCCTTTAACACAACGAGCCAGCAGGTATAGGAAAAGGTCGGAACGGCCGGTACGATTGAAGTCATTTCGTGCTTTGTCATAGAAAGACCGTGGGTCATCTAGTTGCTTCCTCCAGAGTGCTTCATACTGGGACACAATTTTTTCAGGTGTTTCGATGATGGCACGCCATAGGTCCATAAGGGGCTTGTTTAGATCATTGATATGGTAGCGATGGCCAAGTTTATTCACTGCAGCGGCTATGGTAATCGCAGTCGAACCGGCAAATGGCTCGTACAGCGTCCCGACCTTTTGCGGGAAGTACCGTAGGATATCCGCCGCAAGATTTCGCTTGCTGCCTTGGTATGGGATAGGATGTGGGACTGTCTTTGTCTTCATGTTACCTCTTTTTTTCTATACCCCAACGCGGCAGTTGAGCAGTGCCCCGGAGGGGGGAATCGGGATAGGGAGGAGCCTCACGACTTCCCCCTCCCACACCATCCGCCTTCTATCCAATCGCTTGTGCAATACTGACGGAGTTTACTCCTGTTACACTCTTTTCCAAACCAAAAAAAAGCAATCTCAGAAGCAACGCCCCCTGTTCCTCTCACTTTCCTAATACATTGTCAACTTAGAATCTTAAGGGCGTCCTACTCCCACTCTCCCATGAACTGATTTTATATTCTTTTCATTTTTAGCTTGACAGGAGGATATAGGATTGTCCCACTTCCCGTTCCCATCAGTTTTCAAGATGTAAGGTCATATGCGAAATCTAAGACTAAAATCTTGGAAAATATTAGAGATCAATTATAAATTAACCCGATCCACCTTTCTTTGGAATTTTGATTTCTTTGTTCTCAACTAAGTAGTCGTGACCAAAAATCCCTATGAATGCGTTATCAAAATCTTCAGTTTTTCTAAACTCTTTAAATATTGGCCAATGCTTATACGAAGGTGCATCTATTTCACCGGTTGTACCAATCAGTTTCATTATTCTGACGGCTTCAGGAAAATCATCTTTTAATACTGCCCTAGCAAGCCTATACTTATAACCTTTTACAGTCCAATCGAGAGAATCTAATATCTTATTACAATCATCCTGACTTCCAATCCATTTCAATGTTTGAGCCTTATTGAGTAGAAAGTAGAGTTCCATTTCTTCAGAAGAATGCTTTTTTAGCGTTTCAGTTGCAAAAGATAGCATAGTCAGTGCTTGATGATATTGTTCTCTATCAATCAGGTCATAGCAAATGCTATTCAAATTTTTATCTGCATTTTGTAGATCATCTGGATCCAGTTTCCTCCATAAAACATGACCTAATTTTACTCCGATTTCAAAAATACAATCGCAGCACTTACTAAAATATTTTGGATCCACAGAAAGCGTATCTCCAACTTTAATGCAATTCTGAAAGGTTACACCATGATCCCTGCAAATACTACAATACTGACTAGAAACTTTTCCATCAGTATGAACAAACAAGTTTCTTCTTTCAGTTAATTCTATAAAATCTGGCCAAATATCAAGCTCCCTTCTTAATGGTATTTCTAATTTTTTCTCTAACCAATTAAACTGCTCAAAATGACTGTCTCTGAGTACTGATTCTATCTCCTTCTCCATTATAAATTCTTTTGCCTGATCCATGTTTTCAAATTTTGAGAGCTGAGCAAAGTTCATTTGCCTTTCAGAAGAAGTAATCAAATGAGGTTTTATGCTAAATAAAACCCGTATAAGCCTCCCTAAATACGCATCGTACTGACTCACAAGAGCGACAAATAATGACCTTGGTATAAATGAATTCGCCAACTTTGCGTTGTTCATTTCAGAACCGAATTTCTTGAACTCCTTCAGGTGGTCGTGTTTAATTGAAAATTTAAGGACAACCTCATCATTCTCATCTGCCTCTTTTTCTTCGGTAAAAATATTATTGGTCTCAATGAATTTCTGAATATTTTCCGCAGCGGTTTCCATTGAAGAACTAAGCGAGTTCATCATTAAGGGAAGAGTAGTTCTAAGGCTATCAACATGATCAATAAATTGATTTATTTCTTTTTCGAAAGACGCCTTCATTTCTTTGCTCCTGGGGATAAAATATTGACTTTTAATAAATACACTATTGAATTTTGAACAAATACTTAAAAGAGATCATATTCAGTTAACACCTATACTCAATGAAAAAAGCTAACGCCTGGGCTGACGGAAGCGCGGGCGCTTTTTCCGCGCTTCCGTCAGCCCGATGTTAGATAAATTTTTCTAAGAATTTTTTTCAACAACATTTATAATATTCTTAATGATAACATCTATAGCTGTATTTGGGATTCGATGAATTTGACCTCGAAAATTTGATTTGAAAAACCATATAATTAGGTCAATATTTTCTGCAATATCATTAAGGCGAAAAATCATTTCGATAGGCCCATTGTTTGGTGGGTTAGCATAGGCCATATGTCCAAGATAAATAATGCACTCAAAGGGAGTACCATCAAATATCTTTTTATGAGTAGGTACAAAAATAGGAAACTTTGATTCTATTTTTTTGCAAAGTGAGTACTCAGCGATTTTATAACTAATAATAGGAATCCAAGCCCTGATTTCTTGTAAAGGAAGATTGCTAAATCCTTTACCAAAGGGATTTACATAAAGGTTGTTGTTTTGATTGTTACCTTTGGGAAATTTAAACAGTATGGTTCCATCATTATGGTATGTTATTTCTGAATATCGACCAACAATATCTGACTTCTCAAATGAAATATCTGACTCGGTATAGGTAATACCTGTCGAATCTTTTCGTGAGTTAAAAACAAATTTAAGATGTTCGGTATCTTTTCCATAATTAATGATTTGAAAAAGAAAATGTTCCACATTTTCGATATCGCGGAAGTATATAGATTTTTCGTAATTCATGAGATTTTTTAATCTAACATTACTTTTATATTGTTGTACGAAATATAAGGACATTATGTGAGAATAAGTTCATTTGTCAACTATTTCTAAGAGAATTCCAACATTGAAAATTTGACATAAGCCGCAAAAAAGCATAAATAAGACATAGAAACGGCTTTTTACGAGGCCGTCCAAGTTACCATGAGGTGATGCTATGTATTCACGCATGCTGGTGCTTCGCTTCCCGCAAGATATCGTAGATAGACCGATCGTCTGCAACCTGGTCAGGGAATTTGACCTCTCTTTCAACATCCTCAAGGCCACTATCCTGCCGGGGC